>NZ_DATNPA010000335.1:0-6925 GCF_036703385.1 Allocoleopsis sp.
TTTCTGCCACCAGCAAATCCTGTACCAAGGCACGATTCCAAAATCCCTTGCCTGTCGCCCTCTCCCGGCGGTAGCGTGCCCAATCCTGTAAAGCTTGACGCTGAGGTGCCAGAACAGCGATTAAACCGATAAACAGTACACCATTGAAGTACGCTAGCAACACAGGATTTATAAAAATCTGAGACGGTGAGAGCCAGTAATATCCCTGTGACTCTCCCATTGCAAATCCTAACGTCACAAATTCAAAGCAGGCTACCAGCCAATAACTTTGGTGCTTGTTGAGGATGGTGGCATTGGGATTGTGAAAGCGGCGATTGAGTGCTTGCCAAATCCAGCCTGTCCATAAGCCGTAATGAAGCAGTGCAAAGATGGCGAGGCTGATTCCAGTTGCACCAATGGGCAAATTAAACCATTCTAACCCTTGGATTTTTCCCATTGAGAAGGGAAAATCTCCACCTGTATAGTCTGTCCCCATCCGATTGATTAAATAGGGTAATACCACAACCGGAGAAAACAGATTCAGCCAATCCATAGGGCTGTGATCGATCGCTTTGAAATTAATCATTAATAAGAACAGCAGAACAGCACCACTCCCTAACCAAGACTGAAATCCACCCAGCCAAGGAGTCACTAAGCCAAACAGCAGCGCTGCACTGTAGAAGAATGCACAACTGGCAATCAGAACAGCATAAAACGTACAAATCTCGAAGCCAGGAATTTGGGCAGAAAATCCTAACCACAGATGGAAAGGAACGGTAAGAATAGCGGCTAAATAGAGCAAAATGGGAACACCCAGCAGCTTGCCGCCCAAAATACTCAGCGTAGATTGAGGGCTGAGTCGGATAAAGTTAAGAGTTCCACGACGCTCTTCATTCGCCAAATTACTGATCAGCATGTAGGTTCCTACCCCTAACATGATGAACAAAACAAATACACTCAGCGACATGAACATTTTTGGATAGGAGTCATGCCACCAACGCTGAATCTCAATAGCATCTGAGGGGCAGAGATTATTTTTGAGAATGTCTTGTACGTGCTGAATTTTTTCTTTGACTTCTGCTATGCTTCCTTTGAGGTGTTGTATTTTTTCCAGGTCATAGTCTTTAGGGTTACTATAGCGCTTGAATTCGGCTTGAAGTTGGCGATATTGGTTATCAAGTTGGTACCTTTGATTTTGAGCTGCTAAAAAAGTCTTTTGCAGGCGGCAGTAGGGTTGGTTTTGATAGTAAGGATGGTGAGGAAACTGATTCACCCAAAATAGGAATAGCAGAAGTTGACCTAGTAGGGATGAGGCCACAGCAATTGCTATATTCCTAACATTCAGGCGACCTTTAATTTCTCGAAATAGCTGGGGATTCCAGTCACCGATGCGGTCTAGAAAATTAAGTTGCATGAACAATCTCCAAATATTGAACTTGACAAATTAGTCATTTAGTGGATTGACAACAGAAGCCAAGGAAGCAAGTTGTGTAGTAGGTGCAACCTCCAACCTTCAAACCTTCAACCTTCAACCTTCAACCTTCAACCTTCAACCTTCAAACCTCCAACCTTCAAACCTTCAACCTTCAAACCTCCAACCTTCAAACCTTCAAACCTTCAACCTTCAACCTTTTAACTTCATCAAGAAGCTTGCTGGTGTCCTAGCTTGAGGAAGATGGTTTCGAGGTCTTCTTGGGTACAGTGGAATTCAGAAAGGGGAATACCCGCTTCAACCAGCGATCGCAATAACATCGCACTATCTTCTGGAGTCCCGGAAAAATGAACTCGCACATTCTTGCTTCCAGGTAGTACCTCCCACTCTTCAACCCAGGGATGATTTTTCAGTTCAGCGATCAGTGCGTCTAAATTCCCCAGAGTGGACATCACGATGTGCTGGCGTGCAAGGCGGCGGTAAAGTTCCTGTAAGGAGGCACTTTCCACCAAATAGCCGAGTTCCATAATTCCCACTGAAGAGCAAAGTTCTGCCAAGTCGCTGAGGACGTGTGACGAAATTAGAATTGTCATCCCAGCTTCTTGCAAGGTTTTGATGATTTCCCGAAATTGCATTCTCGCGAGCGGATCCAATCCAGAAACCGGTTCGTCCAGCAGCAGCAGAATTGGTTCGTGAATGATGGTTCTCGCGAGACTGAGACGTTGCTTCATCCCCCGCGACAGGGTGGAAATCAGACTATTGCGCTTATTCGTTAGCTGCACCAGTTCCAAAACTTCGCGAAGTCGTTGCGTGCGAAGGGGTTCTCGCAAGCGATACAGCCGTGCAAAATAGTCCAAGTAGTCCCAAACGCATAGATCGTCGTACAGGGGATAGTCATCAGGGAGATAACCCAGTCGCCGCTTCAGAGTTGGGTTGCTGTGATCGCGCAATAAGCGATCGCCATTGATATAAATTTCTCCAGTAGTGGGTTCCTCTGCGGCTGCCAACATCCGAATTAGGGTGGTTTTGCCTGCACCATTGGGCCCGATTAGGCCATAGACTTCACCACACTCGACTTGTAAATCGATATCGTTAACGGCAATGTGGCGATCGAATTGCTTGGTTAGTCCACGAGTAGAAATGGCGAGTTCTTTGCTCATAAGTGCTGGGAATTGGGGATTGGGGGTGTTATCTCTGAGATTTTGGACTACAGCGATAGAGAGTTATTTTCCGGAACTCTAAATCTCTCTATTTTGGATGTATCTCTGAGCCAGTGAAACTTATGCAGTTTTTGTTTGAGTTTTACTTTCAACGAAAAAATGTGGCCTATTAACGGGATGCCATATTATGGCTGATTTCCTTTGTATCCCAGCCCGTCAATTGCACCAACATCTCTGTCCAACGCTTGTTTTACCTTCGATAG
This sequence comes from Allocoleopsis sp., assembly GCF_036703385.1. Classification (NCBI taxonomy): domain Bacteria; kingdom Bacillati; phylum Cyanobacteriota; class Cyanophyceae; order Coleofasciculales; family Coleofasciculaceae; genus Allocoleopsis; species Allocoleopsis sp. The sequence continues at coordinate 2,835 of NZ_DATNPA010000335.1, forward strand.
CTTAGCCCTGATATGCATAAAGTTGCACCCTAATGGTGACGAATTACATATTGTCCTTGGAAGGCTGGAAGATTGCTGCCCCTTCCGTGAAATTTTTCAAATTCGGAGCCGACATAATGAATCCTGAAATCTTTTACCCTTGTCCTTGTTGTGGCTACATGACACTCAATCAAAAACCACCGGGTACGTACCTCATCTGTCCAATTTGCTTTTGGGAAGATGATGCAGAACAAGGTTACTCATCCAACCAAGTTTCGCTACGTCAAGCACAACGTAACTTTATAGAATTTGGTGCGTGCGAGCGCGAATGGCTCAAAGATGTTCGTCGTCCCACCCCCCATGATCAGCGAGTTCCAGGCTGGGAAACTCTTGACGCCCTGGCAGAAAAAATTAGATTCCCCTTAATTGAAAAGATTACTGCTGCCTTTGATGGTGTATCTCGCGAAGATGGCATTTCGTTACACGCGGCACGGGCACTTGATGACTGGAGTAGTCTTGAAGAGGCTAAGAAAACAGGTCGGCAAATGGATTTAGATACCCAATGGCAAGAGGTGCCAGATGAGTGGCTTATGAAATTTCACGATATCTTTGCTTTTTTAGATCCCAAAGGATTTCGATATTATATTCCTGCCTATATGATTTGGAGCCTAAAAGAACCTAAAGCCTTAGGTTCCAATAGTTTAAGCTCTTTACTGTGGGCGCTTGAGAGTAAGATTGGACACCATAAAGCTCATTTTGAAATACTTAATCAAGAACAATTAAAAGTTATTTCGGAGTTTATTGAATTTGTAAATAATTACATGTATTAGAGCCGCCATGACAGTTGCGGCGGGGGACTTTTTGGGGGAGGGAAACCACAGAGAGAGTGTTCCTACAGGTGGTTTTTTCGGGAGCATATCAGTGCAAGCACCTAGCACTCATGTAGGTTGAATAAAGCGTAAGCGTTACCCAACAAACAAACCTTAGAGTTGGGTTACTCTACGAGAAGGCTACGCCTACGTTCCTCAACCCAACCTAGAAATTTGACCGAGAATCGGAGGGCTTACCCCATAGTTTCTAACTATGGGGTAAGCCCGTAGCGAATTTATTCGCCGTCAGGCTTCCTTCTGGCCTTGAATGTACTGCTTAACAACTTCCAGCGGCGCACCGCCAACCGTAGACACGAAAGAAGAGTTAGTCCAAAGAGTAGGAAGTCTTGATTTTAAATGAGGGAATTCAAGTCTTAAATAGCGAGAAGTTGCACCTTTAAACCTTTTAACAGCCTTGTGAATGCCAAACTGAGGGTCTACTTCAATGAGTAAATGTACATGATCTGGCCTTATTTCCATTTCAAGGATGTCAACCTTTATTTCCTTGGCTATTTGCTCGAGTAATTCTTTAAGTCGAGCGTCCACACCATTAACAAGCACAGGGCGTCTATACTTGGGCGTCCAGACGATATGGTACTTGCACGAATAAACTACGTTTCTATTCGACTTAAAATTATTCATAAAATTTCCAGAAAAATAGATAGATTTCATGTATATAATGATTATACATCTACAATCTATCTAATCAGGAGGTGATTCAAGAGTGTTGATACTGGAGTACAAAGCAGTAGTCAAGAAGACACACGCAAAAGCCATTGATGAAGCTATTCGTACCTCACAGTTCGTCAGGAACAAAGTGTTGAGGTACTGGATGGATAATCGAGCTATTGGCAAAAAAGAGCTGTACCAGTATAACACTCAGCTACGAGCCGAGTATAAGTTTGTTAACGAGTTAAATTCTCATGCTTGTCAAGCATCTGTTGAGAATGTAGAACGTGCAATCAATCGATTTTTTGATAATTGCAAGAACAAGAAACCCGGAAAGAAAGGATATCCTCGGTTTAAAAAGAACTGCCATTCAGTTGAGTACAAGGTTTCTGGCTGGAAACTACATCCATCTAAACGGCGTATCAATTTTACCGATAAGAAGGAAATTGGCGAACTCAAATTGTTAGGAAATTGGGATATTCACGCTTTTCCTATAGCTTTAATTAAACGGGTTCGGATTGTGCGTAGGGCAGATGGCTACTATGTACAATTTTGCGTCAAGGTTGATAATAACCAAGATGTACCAGTTACTAACACTGAAGTTGGTATTGATGTTGGACTGGAGTATTTTTATTCTGACAGCAACGGCAATCACGAGGAAAATCCTCGGTTTTTACGCTCATCCGAGAAGAAAATTAAACGCTCTCAGCGTCAGATTCACAAGAAAAAGAAGGGGTCTAGCGGTAGAAGAAAAGCGCGTAGTATTTATGGACGCAAGCATTTAAGAGTAACAAGACAAAGGGAAGAACACGCCAAGAAACTGGCGCGTAACTTATGCCTAGCAAACGCTAAGGTTGTCTTGGAAGACTTGAATGTAAGCGGACTGGTGAGAAATCACAAGCTAGCCAAAAGTATCAGTGATGCTTCTTGGTATCAATTCCGCTGTTGGCTCGAATACTTTGGGCAGAAATTTGGCACAGAGGTAATCGCAGTTCCGCCGCATTTCACTAGCCAAGAATGCAGTAAATGTGGCGCTAAAGTCCAAAAAACTTTAAGCACTCGTACTCACTCTTGTCCACATTGCGGATACGTTGAACAGCGAGATATAAATGCTGCTAAAGTAATTTTAAGTCGTGTAAACGCTACGGGTGGGCAACCCGGAAGTAACGCTAGTCGAGTTGCAGCCTCTACTCCTGTTGGTCACAAGACCTGCAAGAGCAAGCAACGACGATGAAGCTAGAATCCCCCGCATTCCATGCGTGGGGAGTGTCAAATAGTCCCGTCTTTGGTTTGGGTTTAACCTCTACCAGTGATTTTTCTGCCCTTGAGAAAATAAGTCGTCATTTCTCCCTTCCCTTTTACTGGAATGACACCTCGCTTTTCCAATAAGTATTGCTCTCGTAGGTGTTCGTAAGTGGCGGCAGTTACGTGAATTTTTCCAGAGACGCCGTGGGATTCCATACGACTGGCGATATTCACGGTATCTCCCCAAAGATCGTAACTGAATTTTTTGATGCCAATTACCCCGGCTACCACGGGCCCGGTATTGATTCCGATGCGGATGTTGAACTCTTTACCCATCTCTTGACGGAATTGAGCGATCGCAGCTTGCATATCGAGTGCCATTTCTGCGATCGCTTCCGCATGATCGGCTCGACGCACGGGCAAGCCTCCCACCACCATATAAGCGTCGCCAACGGTCTTAATTTTCTCTAAGCCATGCTTCTCACTCAGGCGATCAAATGTGGAGAAGACTTGATTGAGTAAGCCGATGAGGTCAATCGGACTCAGGCGAGAGGCAATTTGGGTAAAGCCTACGATATCTGCAAACATCACGCTAACTTCTGCAAAGTCTTCTGCGATCGTGCGTGTATCATGTTTGAGGCGGTATGCGATCGGCTCTGGCAAGATATTCAGTAACAGCCGTTCGGTTTGCTCCTGTTGATAGCGTAGCGCTGCTTCGGCTTGTAGGCGTTGGGTAATGTCTCGAAAAATGGCGCGAGTCGCCACGGGTTTTCCCGCTACAAATTTACAGTTGATATTCCCTTCAACCGAGATTTTTGTGCCGTCTTGGCTAATAAATGCAGCTTTAATTTGATCGGTCTTTTCTCCAGATATCACGCGAGATAAACTTTCCAGACAACCCGCTTTACAATCGGGATGCAAAATGTCGAACAAGTTCATCGTTTGCACCTGAGCTTCGCTATATCCCAAAGTCTCTCGCCAAGCTCGATTGACATACAGAAAGCGACCATTGAGAGCGCAGGACTGAATTAGATCGGTTGCATTTTCAAATAAATCTCGATATCGTTCTTCGCTCTCCGCCAATGCCACCTCGGCTTGTTTGCGCTTGATGAATTGACCGAGTTGGTTACCGATACCTAGCATCACCTGAAGCAGGAATTCATCGCGGGGTTGTTTGTCACAACTGAAGAACGCAATTACTCCCAAAACTTCACCGTCACTCTGGATGGGAATTGCAAATGCGCCATGCAGTCCGGCAAGAGAGGCTTGCTCGGAGCGTTGGCAATGGGTGTCCTCGACAATATCGGTACTCCAGTAACCGGAGGTGAT
>NZ_DATNPA010000336.1:0-3106 GCF_036703385.1 Allocoleopsis sp.
ACGGTCGGACAATTCTAGGCGCTGCGAGAGTTCTTCTAGTTCCTGCTGCAATACGCCATTGCCGATAATTTCTAAAATGGCATTGGTTTGAGCAGCAACGGGTGGGAAGGCTTCTAATAGTAGGTCTACCGCTTTCCAGTCTACAAGCCGACCGATGTAGACGAAACGGACTGTTTGATTGGGTTGTTTGGCAACTGGAGGTATAGGTTTCCACACGGATAAATCAACTCCATTGTCCACCAGTTCTATGACTCTACCTTCTACACCCGCAGGTAGCGCCTGCTTTGTCCGCTCATTGGCAACCAGCACCGTCTGCGCTTTTAACTTGCCTGGGAGAAGGCGATTGCAGAAATTAGACAGTTGACGCCCTAGCACAATCGTCAGCTCCTCCAAGTAATTTTGGCGAGAGCGAAACGCTGATGGAAATTCCATTCCGCCGTTGAGTGGCCCAATAACTACGGGGGCGCCCACTCCAAACATCAGAGACGGGTATTTGGGTGAGAGAGGGATTGGCTCATGCACCACATCAATCTGATGTTCTTGAACAAGGCGACGGACGAGGTGGCGTTGGATATTCTGTGTATGCAGGTGACTGAGTAATCCCAGCGTTACTTCTCCCATCCGTCTCGGCAAACGCTGTTGCCAGTACCATAACAACTTATGCAGCCAGGTATCCTGGACAAAGTGCATGTACTCGTAATCGTTTGGAAATAGTGCCTGGAGTTCAGCCTGGGTGCGGGCATGAACGACTAAGTGGGCTTCAATGTTACGTGAACGAAGAACTTGAAAGTAATGCAGTGGGTCAAAGGCTTCACCTCCGAGTTTCGTCGAGGCATTTTCCGCCACAATCACAACTCGCATCTTGGACGTTTCTTTAAGCTTCCCTGGTTCTCGGTCGGCGACGTTCATCATCTTTTTGTCTCTGTACAAGCTTGATCGATCCAAGTAAGGCGACTACAAAACCTTGATGAAGTTTCTTGTTTTAGTTTTGTTTAGGTTTGAAGGAAGCCCAATTGTTATAAACAAATAATCCTTTTTTAGCAAAAATTCCCAAATTTACCCTAGGGTAGAAAATTTTTGGAAATGATTATGTAAGGGATTGAGTTGTGAAAACTCCTCTCTAACTGATTGTAAATTTTGCCAAAGCGAATTTTCTTTAGAGAAAAAATAATAAATGTTTATCTGAACTAGCATTTAGGTAATTTTCTCTATTCAAAAAAATGGATAACTCACTGCACTAATAGAGAAGAAGTAATCCTCAAACTTTTTTCCAAAAAGATAAATTGCTCAACTATTTTAGCTTTTAAGGAAGTGTTTTGTTGTTCTCAAAAGAACATTTGATTAATTAGGTTTGGCTTAGTGGTGAAGACTCTAAGTTAAAGCTTGAATCGAAACGATATCGTCCGATTCCAATCAGCTGACGGGTGTAGCGAACTCCAGCGTCAAACAGAGCTAGGGGGAACCCTTGTAGCGTCGGATGACCAGCTGACAGGGTGGCGAGAATCCGTGCGGGAATACTTTTTATTTCCATCCAAGTTGCCTCTTCTCCAACCTGCTCTTGGTATTCGCGGGCAAGGGCTGTATAAGGAGAGAGTTCCAAGTGGATGTAATCGTAGTACTTGCGTAGCCGCCTGAGTAACGGTTCTTCAGAGTTCCACACCTGTCTGGGAGATGGTGCTCGTTCCCAAGGCTTACGACCCATAGAATGAATGAACGCTGGCAGTCCCCGACGTAGGTTATGCAGCCGTTCAGTGGGTGTATAACCGGCTGGACCGAAGCATTGAGCAATATCGACACCACGCTCTAGCATTTCGATGGGTATATCGGAGAATTCGGTCGAACCTAGAAGGGCTGTGAGAACTTCTTGGTCCGTCAGCATGTGCAGTGGTCGTTCGTAGTAAGGTTGGAGCTGCGCCTGCCTGTAGGCTGGATGATTGAGTAGGGTTTGCCAAGCGTGAAGCAGTTCGATGTGCTGAGGTGTTACCCGCACTACTCCCGTGTTGACGGTTGTGGGGAGAATTCGCTCTGGCTTCAGTCCCCAAGCGAGTGTTCGGTGGTTTCCTCCTTGTTGCTGTCCCCAGTAAACTTCTTGGGTGACGACCAATGTTCTGTCATCAAGGCAGCCTAGACGCGGGCGGAAATCTTGGTTGACTAAAATGTCTGTGTCAATCCAAATTACATCGCGATGACCTTCGTTCAGACATTTAAGGAGAATCGTTGGTTTCACATTCCAACTCAGTCCGGCAAGATTGGGGTCAGCCATGAGCTGAGCGTTGGATAAAGTGGCAACCCACTGGCGAAAGGTATCAGGCGGATGAGGACAGCTAATGATAACGGGAAGGTCTGGACAATGGCGTGCCAGACTCAAGACAGTAAGTTTAAGGCCAATCAAGTATTCGGGTCGATCTTCATGGACGCAGACAATCATCGGTTGAACCCCTGTTGCATCTGCATCCATGAATTCTGTATATTTCGGGGAAACGTATTTCCTTGGGTCAAAAGGTCTGGTGGCGGTAGGATTGGTAAATGCTTCATTTTGACTTGACAAAAGTCACTGTTTGTACTCAATTAGTGTACTTTTACTGCCCAGTAACCGAGTTCGTAGAAATTTCAAGGCTCCTTCTACCTGGGCGAACTTACCCATAACGCAGGAAAGAGCATAGAAAATTGCGTTTTTACTACTAATGTTTTGGCGACGTAAGCTGATAAAGATGCGAGCAAACTGTAAGGGGTATCCCAGCAGCAGCAGTAAGCTCAAGCCGTGAGTATTCCAAGCCCCACTGATGGCTAACAGGGGGATGAAAAGCCCCCACAGCCAAATACTGCGGGTTTCCTTGACCCAATGGCGTTCTGGTTCACCCCCATGCAACCAAGAGCCTTCCGCGTAGGCATGACCGGCTCGCATGGCTCGTTTCCACCACTGACTAAGCCGGGTCATTTGCGCGTCATGTAGGGTCATGTCCCCATCAAGCCGGAAAATTTTCCACCCGTTCTGGCGCAGTCGCACGCAGAGTTCAGGTTCTTCCCCGGCAATGAGTGTGGGATTGAACCCTCCAACTTGCTGGAAGGCAGCAACGCGCATCATGGAGTCTCCACCACAGGCTTT
>NZ_DATNPA010000337.1:0-25331 GCF_036703385.1 Allocoleopsis sp.
GAGGACGCCGAAAGGTAAAGGTGAACGTATCCCCACTCCGCATTACCCGCCACATTTCCTCATACATGGGATAAGAACCCACCCCACTCAACTTCACCCAACCCTTTGCCCTGGTTAACGCCACAAATAGTTGGTTCCGCAACTGGAGATTACTCTCATCCTTCGCCACATTGTCCAGTCCCACCACATACACCATCTCCGCCTCATTCCCCTTAGAGCGGTGGATGCGAGAGATGGTAACGCCACCTTCACACCAAAACTTGTTAGGGTTGCGCTGTTGTTTGTCGGTTTGCAAGATGTTGCAATCTGGGGTGCTGGGAATGTAGATGTCGATACCTTGGGATATCAAGAACTCTGCCACCGCCGTTTCTAGTTTCATCGCCTCGAAACCGGAACCTAAAACGATGACTAGAATCTCGCGACTGGGTTTAAGTCCATCATGGCGGAGATTGTAGAGGATGTATTGGGTAAGGGCAGACAGTTCTTCTTGGCGCGATCGATAGGCCACAAACTCCAACACCGACCCATCCCAAAGTTCCGGCACGAGATTGGGAGAATTTTCCGGTGGGCGTCTCAGGGTAATTTGCTCACCCGGAATAAAACGCCCCGTCACCTCATACCCGATCGCACGCCAATCCTCTGCACGAGTAATCCCTGTCAGCATTCCCCCATAACGCAACAACCCCATGCCAATCCCATGTGCGGCGGTAAGAATTGGGCCAGGAGTACGGTAGCAGCGATGCATGATTTCACTCTTTTTAATGCCCCCGCTATACTGTCCTGTCACCAAATGCCCCAAGTCTTCCCCAAACAACTCACTGGCATTGGGAATCTTTAAGCTTTCCAGGCTTTGCGCTTCATCGTAACCCCAGATTAACCGCCTCTGTTCGGGCTGTGCCGAGTCAACGGGACGTAAGGCTTGATACGCCATCCAATAAAACGGCTGCTTACCCTCAAATTTCAGAGGGTCATCCACAATTAAGTCTTGACCTTCATCAATTAAGATGGCATCATATAGCGTAGGGACGACCGTATTGTGCAATAACTGTATGCATACTTCAGATAAAGCCTCGTTCGGTCGATTACTTTGGGTATCTTCCACAGTTAGACGCTTCACTCCAGCCGCTCGGCAAAGCGTACTATAGAATCCGGGTTGATTTTTCGATCCCCAAGCGTGAAGTACCTGTAATTTGCAATTTTTAGGGTCATATTCTACCTCACCTCCACTAAAGCGTAAGAGCCACTTATTGAGCTGAGCAATGATGGGGTAGTACAGGCTGCGGCTGAAAAAGACAAAGGCAATATCCCAATCGGGATGCTTCAGGTGCATGTGAGCCGCTTTCTGGCACAGCAGCACGGTTTTTCCTGAACCGGCAATCCCTCGAATTCGCTGTGGGCCTGGAGGAATTTCTTTGCCGATGTGTTCTTGTTGTAAGTCAAATTCCGATAAGCGTTGCCGTACTTCAACAAGAACACTGCCACGGGTTTTTCCAGATTGTTGTAAGGGCACGACATGTCGTGCCCCTACCCGTGTGCGAAAGACGGGAGTACCGCTAATGACAGCTTGCAGTAGTTTCCATTGTTTCTCCGTGAGGGTCGAACCTTTGATAATCGGAGTTATTTGCCTGAGTTCCTGGGGTAGGGAACCGCAGACAGAGGGCAAAGGATGCAGATGGTTTTGGAAAATATTCGGTGGGCAACTAGGGAGTTGGTAGAAGCCGCTATCGTACCATTGGTCTTCGGTAATCAGAGGCAGGCAAACGAGGGCGCGTCCACTAACTTTGCGGCGGAGGTAGGGTTCGCGATCGCAATATCCCAACAAGGCAAACAGCTGATTTTCCGCTTGCTCGTAAGGGTTGCTGCTGATGGTGTAGTAATTTTGGAACTCCCAGCGATGACCTCTGAGCGCAACAATCTGGTCAATCGTGACTGACTTAATCTCGATGACAATTAGACCGAGTTCTTGGTCAGCAATCAAGATATCCGGTTCTTTGCGGAACTTGCCGACCTTGGAGAAAATAGGATAGCGCCAGTAGGCAAGACATGTGCGATCGCTAAACACCTCCCGAATTGTATCCCAAACCTGTTGCTCGCTCCCTTCACCACTCTTACTTAAAGGCTCAGTTGTAATAAATTTGCGCTCATGCCCAGCGCTCACTCCCAATTTTCTGGATAGACTCCAATCTTTATCATTGGCGTTTGGAATTGAATTTTCACCTCTCACTCCTCGCTAATCATTGTTATTCCACATTTGACCGATCTATCGATAGAGGCTGAAGCTATACCCATTGATTCATGAATAGCTCAACCTCTTTTTTATAAGATTTTATTATGAATGAATACCTCTTGCTGACCAGTACTCCGCCTGTTGGCTGTCATTGAGTACGGAAAAACCCAACCCCTCCAGGGGTTGGGGTCAAGGATTTATCCCTTATCGCCAAACCTGTTTATTCGTGTTCGTTTGAGCGATTTTCTTGAATTAGATGAACAATAGATGGAATAATAGAAATAACAATAATTCCCACGATTATTGGTATTAAATACTTATCAATTTGTTCTGCTGGAATCACTTTTCCTAGGAAAAAACCCAAAAGTGTAATTCCTAATGTCCACAGGAAACCGCCGATTAGATTGTAAGACATGAAGGTTCGATAATGCATCGCACCAATTCCGGCAACAATTGGCGCAAACGTGCGAACAACCGGCATAAACCGGGCTAACACAAGAGTCTTTTTCCCATGTTTATCATAGAAGGATTGGGTTTTGACCAGATTCTTCTTATGGAAAAACCAATTGTCTTCTTTTTGAAAGAGTTTACGCCCAAATCTATATCCTGTGGCATAGCCGACGTTATCCCCGAGAACGGCGCACACAAAAGAACCAAAGATTAGGACGAAAATATTCAAAAATCCTTGAGAGGCGATAAAACCGGCTGTAAACAGTAAGCTATCGCCTGGGAGGAAGAAACCTATGAGTAATCCTGATTCAGCAAATATAATTCCCCAAACTCCAAAATAGCCCAAATGTTGAATCAGTTGTGGTAAATCAAAATGCAAGATTTTTTCCTCCTGAATGTTAGGGAAAATACCATTTTAAACATTGAAATCCCATCTTTGTAAACCTCTAATTCCTGAGAGTTTATTGCTGCCTAGTTGGACTAAATTAAGTTGACAACCCGCACAGCAAATTCACAAAAATGGGATATTTTCATGTTTCATTTAGTTTGGTCTTCTGCGTTTCGCTTTTTGCCTTTTCCTCACAACCCAAACAATAAATGCCACAATCAGAGCTACTAGCACGATTTTAGACACGGGAGCCAGGTACTCGTCCACCAGCGTATAGTTATCACCGAGTACGTATCCCAAGAACGTTAAGATCATCACCCATAAGGTAGTGCCAAGGGTTGAGTAGAGGATAAAGGGCGCTAAAGGCATATTGCTCATACCGGCTGGGAGCGAGATTAAGGTACGGACTCCCGGCACGAGACGACCGAAGAATACAGCTTTATTGCCATACCGAGCAAACCAGCGCTGAGCTTTATCAATATCCTGGCTTGATACTGTAATCCACTTGCCGTACTTGTCAGCTAAACCCTTTAAACGTTCTTCACCCACCAGTTTACCGGCATAGTACCAAGGGAACGCCCCAAGGATAGTACCAATGACTCCTGCCAAAACCGCAGGCACAAAACTCATCTTATTCTGTGCCACCGTAAACCCTGCCAGAGGCATGATGAGTTCCGAGGGGATGGGAGGGAAGAGATTTTCTGCGAACATCAGTAGACCAATTCCCCAATAACTCAGGGAAGTCATGATGTTAGTTATCCAATGCTGCATAAGTGGGTACTCGGTATTCTGCGAGAGGTTATTTGAGTTGGCTAAAGCAGCCAACTGTTAATCAGATTCAGTAAACTTGTTCTACCCACTAACAGAGCAATCAGGATTGAGGTCAAGAGTTTAACCATTACACTTAGAAAACTTTAAGGAGTGTAAATCCCAAAATTAGCACCCCTAGGAAGCCCCAAGCCAGCCAATCAAAGTATTTTTCGATCCAAACTTTTAGGCGATCGCCCAAAGCAATCAGCAAAACATCTGACGGTATCGGGAAGCAAGAGGATTCGGCAAATGTCAGCAAAAACAGCGCCCAACTGCCATAAGGAGTCTCACTCCAAGCAGTTACCCAGTTGTATGCCCGTCTCAGCATGAGATGACCTTGTTTGAGATTCCGTGATTTAAAACGTTAAATTTGCTCAACTTTAGCAGGTTTTAGCGATGATGAAAATTGGGATATCCTATTCTTCACCACAAGTTTGTCAATCCGTTACTCAAGCTGATCAAAGCTTTATTGCTGATTTGGAATCGTGAATGGATAAATCCTCTTTGTGCCAGTTTAATGACCCTGCCTCTACTCCATCAGGGTGAGGGACAGCCAAGGATACTAGAACCCCCCATAACAAGCGCGATCGCATTAGAGACACCGATCAGGTCAGCAAATATACAAACCGCCACACCCGTCAGACAAATTGCACCATCATCAACCACTAAACCCAACCCGGTCATCAAGATGCCAACTCCTGCTAGGGCGCGCAGTCCAGGTAGCCCAATTATGATGAAAATTGCCGCGATCGCCAGAGCGATCCCCATCGCGAAGCGACCAGTGAAGCTGCTAAAGACATAGAGTAGGCGGGGACGCGAAAACATCTCAATTCGCCGCAGCCAGGGAATTCCCTGCTTCATGACGCCTTGAACGGTCTTCAGCGCGATCGGTTTGTTGACCAATCCTTTGGGTATCCAAGGGCTTTTGGCACCCACAGCTAACTGAACAGCCGACACCAAGATAAGAAATCCAATCGGCCTGGTAAGACCCAACAAGGGTAAGGGTAAAGTCAAAATCAAGCCGAGTAAGGCAAATACCAACCCAAATATTCGCTCTCCACCAATGTTTAGTACATCAGCTAAAGTGACTTGGGTTGGTCGTTTTTCTCCAAAAAAATAGGATTGTAATTCTACCGAGAGTCGATCCATTACACTTAGAAAACTTGGAGGACTGCAAACCTATGGTTAGTACATCAAAGAAGCTCCCCACCATCACCCAATTATCAGCCTGAAATTGCTCTATTTAGAGTCTTATCCACATCGCAAAACTTGCTCAACTCTAGCAAATTTTTCAGGGGATAAAGCCTAGATGGATTCAATTTTTACCACAACTTTGTAAACAATTCGCCCCAATTGATAAAAGCTTCATGACAAATAGAGAATCCTGAATTAACGCTATCAATTAGCAGCTCTCTCTGAAAATTAACAGTGTATGGAACAGCAAAAATACTAGGGTGGGCGTTACCCACCCTAACGGACTAGAACAGACTGGCGGAAATAAATGACCAGCTTGCCAATCTGCCCCCATCCCATAAACGCTAACGATTTAACCTGCTGGTCACTGCTCACTGCTCACTGATACCAGTAGAGTGTCAAGTTTGATTCGATGGGTGCTTATCCTGTTCGTAGTAAGCGCTGTCTTCGCTAAAGCGCTCACTACAAACCTATCAAAACTTGGTTGACAGACCACTAGGTTCCGGAAGTCCAAGAGTTGATGTACTCGGTTTGCTCTGGAGTCAAGCTGTCAATCATGACGCCCATCGCTTGCAACTTCAGCCGTGCAATTTCTTTATCCACTTCCACTGGAATCGAGTGAATTCCTGGTTCTAACTTCCCTTTATTCTTGACTAAGTACTCGCAAGCTAACGCCTGGTTCGCAAAGCTCATATCCATCACCGCGCTGGGATGTCCTTCTGCCGCTGCCAAGTTCACCAAACGTCCTTCGCCTAAAACGATGACGGATTTACCGTTAGGGAGTAGATACTGCTGGGTAAATGGTCTGACATCTTTGACCTCTGTGGCTTTAGCCCCCAGAGACTTGAGGTCAATTTCAATATCAAAGTGACCGGAGTTACAAACCATTGCCCCATCTTTCATGACATCGAAATGTTCGGAGCGAATGACGTGCTTATTCCCTGTCACAGTGACGAACAAGTCACCTTGGGGTGCAGCTTCTGCCATTGGCATCACGCGGAAGCCGTCCATGACCGCTTCGATCGCTTTGGTTGGGTCAATTTCTGTAACAATCACATTAGAACCCAGTCCACGCGCCCGAAGAGCAACGCCTTTACCACACCAGCCGTAACCGGCAACCACAACGGTTTTACCCGCTAACAACACGTTGGTAGCGCGGATAATGCCATCGAGGGTGGATTGACCGGTGCCGTAGCGGTTGTCAAAGAAGTGCTTGGTGTCGGCGTCGTTGACGTTCATCGCCGGGAAGCTGAGAACGCCGTCTTTGAACATCGCACGCAGACGGACAATGCCTGTGGTGGTTTCTTCTGTGGTGCCAATAACATCAGCAATTTGGTCTTGGCGTTCCTGAATCAATGTAGCAACAACATCGCTGCCATCATCAATGATGATGTTGGGTTTGTGGTCAAGAGCCGTGTGAACGTGGCGAGTATAGGTTTCGGCATCTTCGCCTTTGATGGCAAAGACAGGAATCCCGTAATCAGCAACCAAACAAGCGGCGACATCATCCTGGGTAGAAAGGGGATTGCTGGCAATCAGGACGGCGTCAGCACCACCCGCCTTCAGAGCGATCGCTAAATGAGCGGTTTCAGTCGTAACGTGACAACAGGCGACTAACCGAATACCTGCAAAAGGCTTCTCTTGGGCAAAGCGATCGCGTATTTGCCGCAACACTGGCATTTCCCGTCCTGCCCATTCAATACGTTGTTTTCCTAGGGGAGCTAGGGACAGGTCTCTTACTTCGTGCTTCGGCTGAGTGGAAGTTGCAGTCATATAGTTTGATGAGCTAACACAACAAGCGTCTAACTAGATTAACCTTTATCACTTTAGTTGACTGACGCTCGGCTATGAAAAAATGTTCTTCTTACGCCTAAAACCAAGTTACTGCAACCTCTAAAGGCGATCACTCAGCGAGGAGGATACCCAAAAGAGCGATCGTAATTTTTTTATTAATTCCGTCTGGCAGGGAAATTGAGGGGGAAAGAAGGCGTTCTCCTGGGGTTGAGACGGGGGAGAGTGATTTCCTACCTGAGGCTCAAGAGCCGAGGTGGATTTGAACCAACGCGAAATTCCATAATTTAGCTAAATATATTAGTGCTGTTCAATTCTTTTTCAACTTAGCATAAGCTCGTTTTTTCAGGTCTCTAATCCGTAAGATGAGTTTAATTTGATCTGCACCCGATATGCCATAAGTTTCAGTGAGGCGTATCAGGTCTGCAACTTCTTTTTGAGTAAGGGCGGCTGTGTCTGGAATGTGTGCAGCTGAGCTACTCCTGCCCTGTGTATTTTCGGCTTCAAACATCTTTCAATTCCCGTTACTGATTATTTACTTCTATGGCTTTGGCGTTTTTTCCCCGTCAGTCTCTTCGTCTCTGGTTGCAAATCCCCTTCAACAATAGCGGCGGTAATCGCGAAAGCTCCAAAAAGAATAGAACCTACAATGATTGGCATTTGTTTAATTCCAACGGTTGATAGTTTCACTGTAGAAATCTTTGAGTTGCTTTAAAGGCTGCACTATGCAACTTCTTGCAAATGACTATCCGTTTTTCATAGCTTTAGGCCAGTTCTTGGGAGTTCCCAGTATTTTTTGGTGGACAATCTGCCAACTGGTACAAGCCCACCTACTTCCTCGGTGTTCAATTTTGAAGGGCTGATGTTACTTCTGTTTAAAGCCGTTAGTTATCACTTAGAAACAAAAGCTGCTTCTTTACACAGCCCAGCTAATCCTACCCATTCTCTCTTTAGACATAGGAATCCAGTGTTTGTAAAGATAAGTTAAGCCTGGATAACGCCATAGCGGTATCTCCAGGGTGTCTACCTCCAATATCAGTACTGATGTACTATAATAGAGGTGGGATTTGACCGTCAGTTAACGTCTGAACCCCTGTAAATAGAAGGTTTTTCCTCCATGACGAAGCACTTCATTCTCAGCATCAACCCCAATGCCCAGTATGAATGGGATCAGTACATCTTGCGCGACCCTCTGACAGCCGGACGCCCAGATTTAGCCAGTTTGATTGCTGAAGCGGTGGGAGACGAGACGGGTTCTTATTTAGTGGCTGTCAATATTGAAGTTACAGTCTTGGAAAAAGCACAAAATCTGCAACCCGCGAGGGTTCCTCTAGATGTAGCAACTGCTATCACCCAGACACGTCCAGAGGAAATGGTGGCTTGAGCAAAGGGATTGATTGCTGTTTGACAATCTCCGCCCTAGAACATCAATTCATTAATGGTAGGGGCAACCCCCCGTGCTTGCCCCGTAAGGGTTTCGGGGCTTTTCCCGGAGGCAGGAGCCCCTACGAAAAATCATCGCTTCGGCGATTACTGAATCGGTGTTCTAGAAGTGCGGAGATTCTTGGTTCATAGACTTAACTTGCGTAAGCCTGGATTGCTCCAGCCAGAGTAGAGGCTAAATCTCCCGTTTGCGTTAGCTCTCGCGAGCCGATAGGCTAGCGTGCGCGTTAGCGCCACACATTATTTCCAGGGTGACAGTAAGATTCGGGATGAGATTAGGTTACCGTTTTCCTCGCTTAACCTTTAAACAAAGGGTTTCCAACGAGGTTTTATGATGAGTGAACCATTGAAGGTACAGTTTCAACTAATTGCGGAAGCTACGCCTGTAGGACTGGCGATCGCAGAAATTGCCACGGGTCAATTTTTGTATACCAACGAGCACATGGGATCATTATTTGGACTGTCTGCTCAAGCCTTGCTGAATTATCGCTCATCTGAGTTTTATGCAAATGCCAGCGATCGACAACAAGCACTATCTCTGCTGGCGAACCAGGGACAGTTTCAAGGTGAAGTACAATTTCGCCGCTTGGATGGAACGTTGTTTTGGGGGTTACTCTCGTTGCGCCCTTGTCGGTTTCAAGGCGTCAATACCCTGCTCATTGCCCTTTATGACACTGACTATTGCAAGCAAGCACAAGAAGGCCAGCGTCTGCGTTATGAACTTGCCATCAGCGATGACGAACACCATCAAATTTTGAGCAATTTGGGCATTGAAAATCCAGATTTGCTTGACCCAAATAAACAAAGCACCCACGAAGACTGGTTACGGCTCGAAAGCTACCGCGAGATGGTAGAAGTGACACTAAACCTGTGGCATCGCCGTCCAGCTAAGGGGCTAGGAGCAGATTTGCTAGATGTGGTAGGGGGTATACGAGAGATTGAGTCGGTTCAGGATTTAGCGATCTGAGGATAGCCCTGAGGATGAACAAGTGCTGCGATCGCTCAAACGGGAGTATGCCATTACTTCTGAGGAGGAAGAGCAGATTTTCAAGTCTTTGGACAATTAAACCTCTTGCAAAAATAGCTAGGACGGGCAAGATACCCATCCCACTCTTAGCCTTTTTTCTTGTGGGGTAGGCGTCCCGCCTGTCCCAGAATTTGATGAAAAGGAACGCTCTTCAAGAGGTCTATTCTTGCCGTGCGGGAAGTATCCATCAAGCAGCCAGTTGCTCCTCCTCTACCAGGGAAACTTCTGGTGATTTTGTAGGCATCGGGAAGAGTAAGCGAAACGCCTCCTGACGCTGGCTGGAGGATTCTGACGTATTATTCCACAGCGTTTCGTAGAAGAAGAACGACACCCCAGCAAATCCTCGTTGTCGCACCGCCTCAACTTGCTTCTGAATCTGTGATAGAGAAACGGGTTTATTTTTTAACCCGCTCAAAATGCCGATTCCGGTTGGGATATGACTTTTTGCTGCCTTAAGTTCAGGTTGATCCAATTCCCGAATGAAAGTGTCGAAGTTGTCTCGATAAATCTGCACAATCAATTCCTCGACCAAGCCACGCCGTTCCCAAGTCGCCCAGTCGGCTAAAAAGAATTGATAGGAGTCTTTTTGGGGGTTAGGAGAAACCGCAACGATCGCATCCTTTTTGCGGTCTTTAATCGCCCGGAACAACTGTGCTAGGAAATCCGTAATTTTGTTAGCCCGCCAGCGTACCCACTCTGCATCTTGAGGGTCAGCAGGGGGAGCTTTACCTTGGTGTTCTTTCTTGTACAACTGTACCGTGTAGGCATCATATCCAAAGGCAGAAGGTAAGCCGAAGTGGTCATCCAATTGAATACCATCAACGTCATAGTTGCTCACCATCTCAACCATTAAATCTTTGATGAACTGCTGTACCTCGGGTTGGAAAGGATTGAGCCAGACGCGCTCATCTTTTCCTTCTTTCCAAATCTTTCCACCTTTGCTATTTTGAGTGAGCCAATCTGGGTGGCGCTTGGCTAATTCCGAATCAGCAGGTGCCATGAAGCCAAACTCAAACCAGGGAATGACTCTCATGCCTTTTTGATGTCCCTGCTCGACCATCTCCTTGAGCATATCTCGCCCTTGTGTCCCTAAGTCTGGGTTAAGAGAGGAGTCTAACGGCGTCACCAGTCTCACTGCCTTCCCGGTAGCCTTTTGTGCTACCTGGCTGGGGTAGAGGGTATAGCCCCAATTCCAGACAGTAGGGTAGAC
Organism: Allocoleopsis sp.; assembly: GCF_036703385.1. Lineage (NCBI taxonomy): Bacteria > Bacillati > Cyanobacteriota > Cyanophyceae > Coleofasciculales > Coleofasciculaceae > Allocoleopsis > Allocoleopsis sp. The sequence goes on from NZ_DATNPA010000337.1 coordinate 10,541, forward strand.
CGTGTTGAAGTTCAGCTCTTGCAGGCGCTGGATGGCATCGGTTACACTCTGGCTGGAAAAGAGCACATTGCTATCAATATTGGTTAGCCACACCCCTCGTAACTCGGCTTTTGCCGTATCGGGCGATGAGGTTTCGACTTTGGCAATGTACTGGGAAGGCACAAGCCCTGCTGTTTCAGTGGCTTGGCACAAAAAAGCCGAAACATCTGCGCGACTTGCGGACTGATCAGGATTTAGAGTGCGAACATTGGGGTAATTGACAACTAGCTGCTTTTCAGTGGCAGCGGCGATCGCACCTCTGGAATATTCAGGAATTCCGACGGCATCCGCGAAAGCACCATTCAATGTGTCAGCAGCAGGCTGAGTCGGTACATACTTCAACCCACTTGCCAAAGACACTAACGCCTGCACGCGGGGAATCTTTTGATTGGGTTGGAAGACACCCCCCGGATAGCCAGCGATAAATCCCGCTTGGTAAGCCTTGCGAATGGCATCACTTGCCCAATAGTTAGTCGGGATATCCGTAAACTTTCCCCCCGTGCGAATCGCAGGGGCATCCGGGAAAGCTTTACCCAGCATGGCGGCAAACTCAGCCCTGGTTACTGATGCATTCGGCTTAAAAGTACCATCCGGGTAACCGCTGATCATCTGCTTCTGTATAAGTTGTTCAATACAAGGTTGTGCCCAATGTCCTTGGATATCACTCAACCTTGTTTGAGAAAGAGCTGCCGTTGGCTTGAAGACTGTTAGTGTTAAGCCCAAGATAAATAGAAATACAAACCACGCCTGACGCCCAAAAGCGCGGCTAAAAGACACAAGCCCGTCTGCACAAGCTTCTAAAAACTTTTTGAGAAACCGCTTCATAGGTACCGAACTAGATATAAAACTATTCACGCCAGCATCTTGGACTAATCAGGATTGACTTGACTAGCAGGGTAAAGGTTGCAGGACAGACAGATAGCATTGCAAAAAACCCAGCCGTGAGCAACTGGGGATTACCGATGTGGCTCAAAACGCGATCGCTTGCACTGCCAAGCAGAACCCGTATGGTAGGGCGGTACACTACACTACTGCAAAGAGCGCCGTTTCGTCCGGCATAGCTAATGCTTCGCGGCTATACACCATGCTGATGCAAACGCTCACCATGCTGGCGATCACCAGCTGGCTACTGCTGATCAAGTAAGGGTCTCAATTCTTCAAGATTATGAAGGTTTTGTGAAGGAAAACCTTTAACGAATTTTAAGATATAACATAACTTCAGCTTATGTATCCTACGCTTTTCGTCATCAGATGGATATAATTTATTAAGCAATTATTAATACTTTGAACAAGAAGTCAAGCTTTATACATTTCCTTTGAGCTTTACACCATGTGAGTAGTTACATCTATCAGTTTTTACAACACTACAACAGATAAAATCTTGATGAAGTTAGGGCTTTACATGAGATTTCTCATGTAATAAATTCTAGTATTTGTAGGAAGTTGTACCTGGGCTAGGCCAGCCAAAAGGAAGGATAACAATTACTGTCTTTTACGTTGAGTTTACTGTCTTTTACGTTGAGTATAGGTTTCACAAATTTGTTACCTATTCAACTGGTGAGGATGGGCGAGTAAGGATCGGTTATATGAAGGTTGACAGCTGGGAAATTTTTACATCACCCTTCTGGTGGAATTAAGAAACTTTGTTACCTGTCAAAATTTTTGTAGTTCACTTATCGATTGGAGCAGCGTTTCACTCTTCCCATCATACCCAAAGCGACAATCCAGCTTTAGAGGCTGTTTTTAAAGAAAGGCTGAAGGCAGCCGGGCAAGAAAGTCTTTAAGTTGTGTACTTAACTTGTGATCTTGAGTGGTATCGACTCGTACAGTGGCGGCAAACTAAAGATTAATTATTGGATGGTGCTTTGATGAGCTTCTGCTTCACCAAACAACTTAATGATTATTTTACAAAAATCCTCTTACTCTACACTCACTTCCACGGCTCTAAATGGGTCGCGCACCAAGCTGTTTCAAGGCAAAGGCTTGTCAAGCCTGGCTTAGCTCCTCCTTCCCCCCTGGATATGCCGAAGCCTGTGTTGGTCAGCTCGACTAAGATGGGAGATTTCTGTGAAATTTTAAGTTTTATTACACTTGTAGGAATTTCTCGCTCAGCTGAGTGTGGTCTCAAACAGCAAAGGTTGGGCAAGCACAAGAGGTGAGGAGGTCAACAAAATGCCTCAGACCAAAATCAATTTAGTAAGCCATTTGGTGTTTTAAAATGACGGATAACTATACCTCAGAAAATGAAAAATTGGAAGATTTATTGGTTTGCAACCAGCGATCGCTCCAAAAACTGGAAAGAGCCATCCAAATGTCTCAAGGTCAGTTTTCACTGATTTTGATGTGCTGCAACTGCTCATCAATGCGGCGACGAATGGTGAAACAACTGTCAAAACAGTGTTCCATTCAAATCCAGGAAATCATCCTGCATCCATCGGTTAACACCCTATTTACAACGATACTCACAGCGATTGAAGAGCCGCCACCGCCAGCTTTGATGGTTTTTGGTCTAGACTCAGTCGTAGCGATCGAGCAAGTATTAACTGCAACGAACCTCGTGCGGGATGAATTTCCCAAGCACTTTCCCTTTCCCCTGATTTTATGCATCAATGATGAGTTGTTGCAAAAGCTGATTCGACTAGCACCTGATTTCAAGAGTTGGGCGGCTAACCCGATTCGATTTGAAGACCCTAAAAGCCAGTCCCTTGATATGACACCAATCACCGCCTAATGGCGCTAGGAATCCGGCGAATAAGGTTCCTGTTGGCTAAGAAAGGGGCTGGGAAAGTCTGAAGTGTGGAATATAACTAACGCTCCTGAGCTTTATGTACTCTTAGGCGGGTTTGAGATGAATAAACTACTCCTCGGCTCCGAGATGTTGCCTTTTGCGGTAGATTGATCTTATAGAGATTTTTACGTAGCTGTTGCTCCTGACGCTTGAGTTCCGCAATCAAGGCAGCATTCTGGATGAGGGTACTCCCGTGCTTCTTCGGGGAATTTTTCTTAAGTTTTTGGGCTAATTCGTAACACAATTGGCATTTTTCAAGGATTTTTAGAATCGAAGGGGCAAATTTAGCAAACTTTTCTTCATCCTCTTGTGTAAAGCCATTTCTATCAATTGTGTCTAATAAGTCATGTTCAGGGTTATGGTTCGGCTTTAATTTGTTGATTAATTGCACAACGGCAACTAAATCTTTTTGCTTATTCAATAGAGGCCAAGCCAGCATAGTGTAAGTACGGTATCCCGTTCTCTGATCAGTTCTCTTCGCCTCTTCAGAGCGCGGATCGTCGTAGACATCGAAAGGAATATTGATAACTTGCAAGGAAGTAGCAGCTAGACTAGCAATGCCTCTATTGGCAGGGATGTCAATCAGTAGACAGCCCCCCTCGCCATCGTCTGCAATAATCGTGCCGAGTACTTTTGTTTGATTATCCAGTAAAAAAATGCTGGTGCGATCGGCTCTTAGTAAATCCCCCGCTTTTCGAGTGATGCGACGCAGCATTTCGCAGAGAGTACCAACAAGCTCACTGATTGCCTTGTCAACATCATCAGCTCCCGCAGTGGGTCTACGGAGAACAACCGCCTCATCAGATTTTGTCGGCTTCGGCGGGGAAGTAACCGGAGCTTGTGGCTCCTCTAGACCAGAGATTTCCCGCCAGTTCATTCCCAAAAACTGACAAATTTCTATAAAATTTGTACGGTTAACGGGTTCGCCTTTAAGGAAAAGATTATCGATAACGAGCCGCAGAGACTGACCTAATGTCTCAGCTACCTCTTGCTCGCGTCCATCACTCTTACGCTTCCAAGCTAAGTTAACTTCTTGGAGGTACTTTGACTGTACACTATACCACATAGCCATGTCTGAGCATCGGAAAGTCTCTCCTCATTTATCATAAATTAGAATAGTCGCGTAACAAAACTATAATTTTATCCAAAAGTCTTTATTAGAGTGTAGAGCCGTGGCACTCGTTAGCCTATACTCTCCTTAATATTACCGAGACAGTCTAAAAATGTTTGAATATTCATGGGCTCGGTGCTTCATTGAATTGAAAATCAAAGATTCTCTGGAGCCTGCGTGGTGGGATAGGCGCAGCGCTTAGCGTAGCAGACGCTTGCCGCTATCGCTACGCCAAGGTGCGCTATGCTGCTTGGGCGATAGGCAGACTTTGTTTGTATAGCCCCAGAATTTTATGCTGTGGGCGATAGGCAAACTTGAATCTGCGATCGCATTTTTTCTAAGGCAACTCTTTCAACACTCCTGCCAAAATCTCAAACATCTGATCGATGTGTTCTTTCTGAATCATTAACGGTGGAGACAAAGCGATAATTTCTCCTGTGGTGCGAATGAGTAACCCCTTGTCAAAACAACGTTGAAGACAATCCATCCCCCGTACCCCAGGCTTTCCGGGTATTGCTTCCAACTCAATGGCAGCTACCAGTCCCAAGTTCCGCAAATCGGTAACATGAGGCATTCCCTTCAGGGAATGCACAGCATTTTCCCAGTAGCTAGCGAGATGATGGGCATGGGCAAACAACCCTTCCTCTTCATACACATCAAGGGTTGCTAACGATGCGGCACAGGCGAGAGGATGCCCGGAATAGGTGTAGCCGTGGAAGAATTCGATCGCATTTTCTGCCGCCGCATCCATAAAGGTGTCGTAAATTCCTTTACGGGTAAACACCGCCCCCATCGGCACCGTGCCATTGGTAATACCTTTGGCTACGGTTACCATATCTGGCACGACACCAAAGTACTCCGTTGCAAAACTGGTACCTAGACGCCCAAAGCCAGTGATGACTTCATCAAAAATCAGGAGAATACCGTACTTGTCACAGATAGCACGCAGGCGTTCCAAATAGCCCACAGGCGGAATCAGCACCCCCGTAGAACCTGCAACCGGTTCGACAATCACTGCTGCAATGGTTGAGGCGTCGTGTAGGGTAACAATTCGTTCTAGTTCATCTGCCAGGTGTGTGCCCCACTGCGGTTGTCCGCGAGTAAAGGCGTTATGTTCGAGGTTATGGGTATGGGGTAGATGATCGACACCGGGCATCAAGCTACCAAAGAATTTGCGGTTCGGTGCGATACCACCCACAGAAATGCCTCCGAAACCGACGCCATGATAGCCCCGTTCCCGTCCAATCAAACGCTGACGTGCCCCTTCACCGCGTACTCGATGATACGCGATCGCAATTTTCAGGGCTGACTCTACCGCCTCTGAACCGGAATTGCCGTAAAACACATGATCGAAATGTCCTCCCGGCATCATCTGGACTAAGCGTTCCGCCAGTTCAAACGCACCAGGATGCCCCATCTGGAAGGGAGGCGCATAATCGAGGTGGGCGACTTGTTTTTGAATCGCTTCAACAATTTTGGGGCGACAATGACCAGCATTTACACACCACAGTCCCGCCGTGCCGTCAAGGATTTGACGACCCTCAGGGGTAAAGTAGTGCATATCTTTTGCAGCGGCGAGTAAGCGCGGCTTGGCCTTAAATTGACGGTTAGCCGTGAAGGGCATCCAATAGGCTTCGAGATTGGTAGACACCGATTTTGCTCCATGAGCGCAAGAGTGAGACTTTACATTTTATCTGGGGAGTGCGATCGCTCCAAAAGGCAGCGCTTGCGCGATCTGCGCTTTGCTGCTTACGCACCATGCTTCCCTTCGGGACGCTTCGCGAACGCAAACGCAGCAGCGCTTCGCTATCGCGATTGCTAAAATACATCCGTGCCGTGTGGGTGAAACAAACAATGTATGGCCTATAGCGACTTCACAACTCTGGCTAAAGTTAGGGAAGCTTTTGAGTTAATGTTGGAAGAACCTAATGACTTATTTGTTGATGTGCCAGAGGTTTTACCGAGTGCCTATCTCCAGAGTACATTAAGTGAAAATGTTTCTCTGGCAACTGCTATCAATACAGAAAAAGCACGCGCCGAGTTAATTATTGCTCCTGTCTTATTAGAAGTTAGGCGTAGATTTAATTTCCAAATTGGGTTTTTCTCTGGTTCAGAATTCAATGTCGAATCAGAAACTGGATTAACTGGATATTGTGATTATATTCTCACTGCTTCAAAAGAATCGTATGAAATTCGGACTCCCGTTATAACGCTGGTAGAGGCTAAAAATGAAAGCATTAAATCAGGCTTAGGACAGTGTATTGCTGAGATGGTTGCTGCCCAGATATTTAATCAACGCAATGGAGAGCCGATTGCAAGTATTTATGGATCTGTGACTACGGGTACTGATTGGAAATTTCTCCAGTTAACTGATAAGACGGTATTTATTGATAAACGAAACTATTTTATTAATGAAGTCAATATAATTTTAGGAATTTTAACAACGCCTTTTAAGATGTTTCATTCACTTCAGGATTGAGTTGTTAGGGGTGATGGATGTTCTCATCCTAAATCGGCAAGTCTAAAACCCGAAGCTTCGAGATTCAAGCAAGGCTTTCGTGCTATTACAAACTCGATACCGTTCCTCGAATATTGGGGTATCTCAACCTTCAACGAGAACGATTCCGCGACGATTTCAAAATTTGCTTTGTCTTCCTTTTACCTAAATTTGCCCTCAAATACTTTATTCGTCGTGTTCCTGATTTTTTTGACTAGCGTTCTGGCGTGTTGGACTTTGCCACTAATCCAGAATCAGTGCAGCAAGAATCAAGCCGTATTGTTCAGGAAGGAGACTACGAAGAAGATGGGCGGTTTCAGGCGTTGATAGATGGCTAAAAGAATCGCAGGTGTAATTACTCCTCAGCCACTCAAGAACTGCTCAAACTCTCGCAGCGCCACACTAGAACCAACCTGCCAGCCTCTATTCGCATACTGCGGTAATAGAGTTTTGATATCGCGCTCAGGGAAATGTGGACTGGTTTGGCATTCCTGATACTGCTTCCCATCAAAACAATAGATGAGCAAGCGATCGCGGCGATAAATCCATACTTCCGCAATGCCAATTGCTTGATAGTCTTCTACTTTGGTTGTTGAAGTCAAATCAATCTCAATTACCAAATCAGGTGGTGGATCGTTTTCCAGATCGATACGTTCTTTCCCTAAAATACGCTCCCGATTCTTGATATAGAAACAATAATCTGGCTCTACTCCTTGCCGATTGACGCGTCTGAGGGTAATTGGTGTGAACGCCTCCCAATCTTGTCCCTGATGTCGCAGCACAGCCTTCACTAAATCTGCCAACATATCAGCATCTTTACCATGCCCTGGCAGTGGCGACATAATTCTAATTTCTTGGGTAACGCTGTTGTATCGTATCCTTAGCCCTGCCTTATCCTGACGACGATCTAGCAAATTCTCATAGTCTTGCCAAGTTCGGAACCGTAAGATTAGTTCGTCGCCCGGAGAAAGGTCAATTCTGTCTTGGGTAATAGTGGGAAGTGTCATCTACCTCACCTTTAAAGTTCGTAAACGATTGAGTGCAGCAGCGAGTTCAAAGCGGCGGAATAAAACTAAATCTCCTTCGGGCAAGTTACTGAGAATATCTAATCCCTGTGACTCAATATCTGCCATCACCCGATCCAAAATCTCTGGCAGTGTACGATGCCCGTTGATATATTGCTCCTTAGCATAGACAATAGCAAACGCGATCGCTCTCAACTGCCCTCTCTCCACAATCTGCTCTACCGCAGTTAAATCAATCTCTTCAGTACCAAATACCACCTCATCCACATCCCGGACTTTTAACTTGACATCGCGCTGACCGCGACTGGGGTCTATACTTTCGGGTAAAGGGATACGCGATGTAATTTGCCCGAACGTTTCGCCGCCTTCGGGGGTGCGTTCTGTTTGGTTAGCTAGAGCGATCGCTTTCGCTTTTTCGGTAACATCAGCAGGTAGGAAGTTTTCCATTGCAATCACTGTATCCGCTACGTCAAAGTAATCGCCGCTACCCCCCATAACTAAGATGGTTGAAACGCCGTAGTCGGTATAGAGTTGTCGCACCTTATCGATGAACGGTGTAATGGGTTCCTTGTCTTTGGCAATCAACTGCTGCATTCTGCGATCGCGAATCATAAAGTTAGTCGCTGCCGTGTCTTCGTCTACCAGCAGTAACGTTGCCTCCGCTTCCAGTGCCTCCATGATGTTTGCCGCTTGGGAAGTACTACCACTGGCATTTGTAGTGGAAAATTGACGGGTAGAGCGACTTTGAGGAAGCTGGTTAATAAACGGCGAAATGTCCACACTGGCAATACTACGTCCATCCTCAGCGCGAATCTTCATCGCCCCAGGATGAGTAACCACCAGTTCACGCCCATCCTCAGGAATGTGGTTGTAAACCCCTAACTCAATGGCTCGGAGTAAAGTAGACTTGCCATGATAGCCACCGCCGACAATCAAAGTGATACCCCTGGGAATCCCCATACCAGTGACTAACCCGCGATTCGGACAGGTGAATTCAACTCGTAATGTTTCTGGAGATTGGAAGGGGACAGCGTCCGCGAGTAAGGGGCGATCGTCAACGCCACTGCGTCGTGGGAGAATTGCCCCATCGGGAATAAAAGCAACTAGTCCCCGTTCAGACAACTGTTGACGCAACCAGTCGGCATCTTCAACCGTTTCTACTTGCTGCTGAATCTTTTTCTGATTCAAGTAGTGATACTTGAGCGCTTTGTCAACGATTTCGGGGATATCTTCACATAACATTTCTACTGCCTGACGCCCCAAGATGCTACGTCCTCGCGCTGGTAAGCCAACAACAAAGCGAACTTCTACGAATTCCTGGGTAATGAAAGCTGAGGTGCGATCAACAACCGATTGTCCAACCTGAACAATAGCAATTAGTGCACTCTTCCCAGTTCCTCGCCGACTGCTGAGTTCCTGTGCTACTTTGTCAAACTGACGAGTAAGGTAATCGCGTAGGGCAATTTCTCGGCTGCGGGTTTGATAGAGATTAGGGGGAAAATCAGCAACGGACTGTGGGATTTGCACCCGCAACTGGCTGGGACTGGCAAAAGGGTCGCCTTGGACGCGATCAATAATTAGAGTAAAGTTAGGGAATTTGTAGCGCCCTTTAATATCCTTGTAGCCTTTGTAGCTGCAATTATCGAGTTGCAATAACATCTGTCGCAAATTCTCGCGATTTGTCATGATACCAAATTAGCAACCTGCGGAAGATGGGCTTAAATAAACTAGTCAAAGTACTGATTTTTCGTGAATAAAGGAGAAATAATAAATGTCCAACTTGCCATGTATGTTCCAGCGAACTCACTTGAATAGTCAGTACTGCTATCTGGAACAAACCAGTCAGGCATAACTTTTTGTTGTAGGATTTTTTCTTCCAAACCTAGCTGTAGAGACATGTTCTCATAAACAATTTTTGCAGGGGTCGTTTCCAGCATTTCTTCTAGTAAATTGTGTAACCATTTCGCTCGAACAAACAAACTATGAGCTGGATGATTACCATAGTTAAAGCCTATAATTATGACGAGATATCCTGTGTTCTTTATTATCTTCTTGAGACAAAATTGAATAATTTCCTGTTCATCCTTGTGGTGTTGGGTTTCTTTATCAACGGTATGAAATATCATTCCGGATAGCACGACGGCATCAAACTTTTTATTTTTAGCAGCAAGTTTTTCTATAAAGACAGATATATCTTGACAAACAAAGGTTCTGTTGGGATAGAGATCTAAACAGTATTGAATTGCATATTCGCTGTGATCTAGCCCCACATAGTCACATCGAGAAGGTAAATATTTGAGCAAAGCACCATTCCCACACCCCAGATCCAGCAAAGAGAAGGGTCTTTCTTTAAAAGCCTCTTCTAGAAAATAAACTGTTGGTGTATAGCGAGTGGCATTTTCCGGCTGTTCAAAGTAGGAAAAATAGTCAGACTTAAAACGCTCTTCTTCAGACAGCTTGCGTTCAGGGTATTTATCTTCCATATCCTAAGGATGTTATTTTAAAACTACTATTTTACCTAAATTAGGGGGTATAGAGACCCTTGAAGCAATTGGCGGCAGTCGCTTCAACTGACAGCAGCGGTTGCTCGTGAAATTAGTAGCGGCTACTTCCAACTTTTCAGTCTTCCAGCCTAAAATGATGAACCAGGTTGTTTGAGAAAGTCTACTTCCTCCGGAGTACTTTCTCGACCCAATATCTCGTTGCGATGGGGAAAACGCCCAAAACGTTCGATAACTTGGAAGTGACGGTGAGCATAATCGACACTACTTACACATTCGGGCTCATATTTCAACGAAGAGAACAATTTGATACACTCGTGCTGATCGCGTCGGTTTTCACTGTGTTCAAAGGGTAGGTAGATGAACTGGCGTTGTATAGGCAGCAATTCTTGATCAAAAGCTTGAGCCACGGCGTATTTGGCGTAAGCCAAGGCTTGGGAGTCAGTGGCAAAGGCTTGGGGTTGTCCGCGAAACATATTGCGAGGGAACTGATCGAGCAGGATAATCAGTGCGAGACAGCCTTGGGGTGATTCCTTCCAGTCGTCCAGTTCACCTGCTGCTGCCTTTTGGTAGACTTGCAAAAAGCGCGATCGCACCTCTTGGTCAAACTCTGGATTTTTGATAAACCAGACCTTGCGATGTTTTCCATAAACCGCTTCCTCTGGCTTCCCAAACCAAAAGTCTAATATTTCATTAGCTTGCAACATTTGACTCCTAACTTGCCCATCAATCAGGGTAGAACTACTGTTGGAGTTTTTTGGTTAATTTTCTTTAACGTCATAGCTTTGACACAAAAAATACACACAAATGCCTTGCCCCTGTGATAAATATATTTAGTCTTATTAGCTGTTATTCTTAACCTTACTTGAGGAAGGCAAAAGTGTTGGTTAATTCTCGAAATATCGGTTATCGCCCTTGGATTACTGGTTTAGCACTGTTTACGGTTCTAGCTCTCGCTAGCTGCGGGAAGAAAGCGGATGAGCCTACTGCCAGTAACTCTCCTAGTGAACCGACCGCTGCACAATCGTCTACTCCTGCTGCTAGGATTACACCGTCTGAGGAACCCAGTACGACAGCCACGACTACACCATTGAAGGAGCGATCGACGACATCTACTACTAAATCAACGAAAGAATCAACTACGACGAAGTCGTCTAAAAAATCCAACTTACCTAGTTCAACTCTATCAGCCGAGGCTGAGAAACTGGGTGTTAAGCCGACAGGAACTGATTGTCCCAGTAATGCTCCAGTTAAAGGCAACCTTAACAAGAAGGGTAATAAAATCTACCATGAAGCTAAGGAGTCAGGCTACAAACAAGTTAAGCCCGAAATTTGTTTTGCAGATGCAGCCACAGCACAAAAGGCTGGCTTCCGTGCCCCCAAAGCAGCTAAGTAATTGCTCATGAATTGTGTATACCACAATGCATGATGCTTTTTATTCCTTGCTTTGCGATCGCTAACGCTGGTGCAGTAGTCCATCACTTAGTAGCTGACAAGGTAAAGCTGCAACATCTACTATTAGTCCGAGTCTACAATTGATTGAAGACCTCGGACTAATCGCTCAATTCCTTCTACTACCGTCTCTTTGTCCAAGGCACCGTAGGCAACCCGCAGATAACATCCATGATTCATGCCAAAGGTTGTACCGGGCATCACCGCCACCCCATGTTCCTGAATTAGTCGTTCTGCCAACTCAAACGCACCTAGGTGAGTGTGAACCTTCAGCAGAAAATAGAACGCGCCATCAGCAGGGGCAATGGTACATAAGCCTTCTAAGCGTTTCAAGGAGTCTAATGCTAACTCTCGCACAGATGCGATCGCCTCAATCTTCTCTTTACAGTAGTTAGCCCCCACCTGCAACGCCCCTAACGCCGCATACTGGGAGATGACTGGGGGACAAATCAGAATCGTATCCTGAATTTTCTTAATCGGCACCAGCAGGTGTTCTGGAATCACCATATACCCGATACGCCAACTGGCAAAACCATAAGCTTTGGAGAGCGAGTATAGGGAAATGGTATGTTCGTGACTGTGGGGAAATGCTCCCGGCGAGGTATGTTTCACCCCGTTGTAGGTAAAGTATTCGTAGGCTTCGTCGCTGATGTGGTAAATTCCGCGATTGCGACAGATATCATTAACATCTCGCAATGCGGCTTCCGGATACACAGCACCCGTAGGATTATTAGGTGAAATTGTTACAATGGCTCGTGTTCGTTCTGTAATGGCTTGGGCGATCGCATCCGGACGTAACTGGTAATTTTCATCCGTTGCCACCAGTACTGGACGACAACTTGCCATCACAATCGCCATTTCGTGGTTGAAATAATAAGGCGTCTGGAGAATAATTTCGTCACCGGGGGAGGTGATGGCGAGAATGGCATTCATAAACCCCATATTGCTACCTGCTGTAACAACAATGCAGTTTTGCCCATTCACCTCGATGCCGTTATCCGTTTGCAGTTTTGCCTCAATGGCAGAGAGTAAGGGTGGAATCCCTTGGATGAGTTTGTATTTATGATTTTCGGGATCGGCGAGGAACTCCGGTAAACGTGCGATCGCTTCTGGGGGTGGGCCATAATAAACAACACCCTGCCCCAAAGAGATCGTTCCAGGGTGGTTGCGAATCAGTTCGCCAATAATCGGGATCAGTGGCGACTGCACCGCCTGCATACGAGAAGTTAGGGTAGACATTCACCTGAAGAATGAAGTGTAACGACAAAGTCATGGCGATTGAACTCTAGAGCGTCAGTCCATTACTCGTTATTGACAATAGCGACATACTGATGAAGGAGGACGCTTCTCTCTTTAGATTGATTTTGTAACACAAAAAATGAGGCTAACCTCCAAACAGGAACTCTTTAAACTCAGGAGTTATCCCTCTATGTCTATTAGATCTTTATTAAATATCCCGTTAGGCAGTTGAATTGCCCAGATAATTTCTCAGTACTACCCTCATTTCACTGTCACTGGATTTTTCTGAAAACCTGTGTTTAAGTATCTTCCGCCTCTCAACGAGCACAACCTTCCTTATCCCGATACCATTCACCCAATCGTGGTGCATTTCGTGATTGCGATGGTGCTGTTTGCAGTGTTTTGCGATCTCCTGGGGTATTTCACAAAAAATTCCAAATTGTATGAAGTCAGTTGGTGGAACCTTGCGTTTGCAACCGTTTCTATCTTCATTTCAATTATTTTTGGGCAGATTGAAGCCGGCCTGGCAGAACCTTACGCTGCATCGGTTTCAACGCTGAATGTCCATACAATTTTAGGCTGGTCGCTCTCAGCAATTCTGGGAATCGTCACTGCATGGCGCTATGTGATTCGGTTGCAGGAAAGACCACAGTTACCCATTCCTTACCTGGCAGCGAGTGTGCTGCTAGTTGGCGTCGTTTGTGTTCAGACATACCTGGGCAGCTTACTCGTGTGGGTTTATGGCTTGCATACGATTCCTGTCGTAGATGCAGTTAAAGGAGGTCTGTCATGAATCCAGACCTGTTGAAAGAGTGGAGTAGTTTGGGCGTTAATGGGTTGCCTTACATAATTCCCATCCATCCCAACTTGGTGCATCTAACGCTAGGGTTATTTATCGTAGCGATCGCTTTTGACATCGTAGGGGTGCTGTTTCCCTTGGACAAGGCGGCGTTTAAGTTTCTAGCGATTCCCGTTACCCGTTCGTCGCTGTTCGATGTCGGTTGGTATAACCTGCTGGCATCTGCAATCATTACCTTTTTTACGGTCATGGCGGGTTTGTTTGAAGTTTCTTTGGCTGTACCGCTGGCGGATGTCACCAGCGCCTGGGGGCTTCATGCCCTGGAAACGATGATTCTACACGGCGTAGGGGGGGTGCTGATTTTGACCTTGATTGTGGGAATGACCGTTTGGCGGGGCTTTCAACGCTATCAGTGGCGCAAAGACATGGCAAGACAGGTGCAGTGGAGTTATCTCGCTGCTGGTTTATTTGTTTTTGCTCTGATGTTTGTGCAGGGAACGCTGGGCGCACATTTGGGTGCTGAGTTCGGCATTCACGTTACAGCCGATCAAATGCTGCACTTAGGTGGAAATCCTAATCAATTGTAAGGCAATGGGTAATGGGTAATGGGTAATGGGTAATGGGCAGCAGTAACCATCGATCTTGCCTTCTGCCTTCTGCCTTATCCTCTCAGTTCACTGTTCTAGATATGATGCGATCGCTGTCATGCTCAAACTCCGCGCAATTCTAATAATGACGGTCTATGCCATCTTGGCCGCGTTGGCTAGCTTGTGGATGGCGAAACAATCCTATTCCTGGTTTCCGCCAGAAGCGGCAGCAGAAGCAAAGTTGCAGGATGATTTATTCAGTCTCTTCACTGGGTTAGGGACATTCATTTACTTAGGTGTAATTGGGCCTTTCCTCTACTCGTTGGTCTTTCATCGCGCCAGTAAGTATGACATGAGCGATGGCCCCCCTATTGAAGGCAATACCTGGCTGGAGATTGTCTGGACGGGAGTGCCATTGGTTTTGGTGTTAACGCTTTCCTTTGTCAGCTATCGGACTTACGAAAAAATGGCGGTGCGAGGGCCGATGGAACTAGTGCATTTGCACATGCCTGAGATGATGCAATCTGCTTACGCTGAACCCTTTGATAGCACGCCTCAGCAGTAAATTCAGAATGCAGCCCAAACTGCTCCCATTGAACAAATTGATGTAACCGCTAAGCAATGGGCATGGATTTTCCATTATCCAAAACAGAATATCACCAGCACTGAGTTACATTTACCAGTCGATCGCCGGGTGCGCTTCAGGTTGCGATCGGAGGATGTCTTGCATGGCTTTTACATTCCGGCATTTCG
>NZ_DATNPA010000338.1:0-6800 GCF_036703385.1 Allocoleopsis sp.
GACGAGGTGACTGCTGGTAGACACCAAAACCAAACCCGATTCTTGACCCAACAGCCTGCTCACGATTTCAGCTTTTTCCTCGGTAGATAGCTTTTTAACCTCTTGCCAAACAGTGTTTATACTGTTGGGAAGACCATTCACCTGAACTACATCACTGTCATACATTGCCCTAGCGCCTGAAATAACTGGTAAAACTGGAGGGATTATAAAGGGGCTGGCTCTTAGAATGTAACCGTGTATTTACGGAAAGAAAAAATTTTCTGATCGCGATCGCACTGAGTCCGTAAAGTGTATTAGGCATTCCAGAGAAATAAATCATCTATCTTTTGAGGTGGACATTTTGCCCGCCTCAACGAGCGTGGCAGGCGTCTCGCTTGCCTCCACAAGAGGTAGCTGGATACTTTTATGCTTGGGAGTCCTATTAGTGTGCAACACCCTGATGCCTGAGCCAGAATAGGTTTAGAACACAATAAACCAGGAGATGCATCAGGGGTAGATAGCAGTTCAGATTGAACAACAGCAAGACCAATGGCAATTAACTATCCAATCATCGAAACTCAACTGAGATTGATCAGAGCCTTACAAAAGGGCTATGTTGAAGCTCTGGAAGCGGGAGACTGGCAAGCAGCAGATTATAGAGCCGCCCACTTACACAAGTTGTGTGAAGGACTGCACCATCTCAGTCAGTTGCTAGATAAGGGACGCACTCTCCCAGAGCCGATGGCGTTAAAGAACAGAGATAGCTGGCTCAGCAGTATACGTACTGCCTCTGCACCCTCAACTCTCTCGTTTGCTCAACCCCTGATTGATGACAATAATCCTGTGGCATCACCGCCTCCATTACCAGAGCTAAAACCCGATCAGCTAAGCGATGAATGGCCCAGCAGCTTTCAACATTCCCTGTCAATATCGGCTGATGAAGTGTAGTCGAGATATGGCTGTAGTTTAGATAGTCAAAAAATTCGGAATGCATAATTCGTAATTACGTTTTGGATGAGGATGCGAGTACCCCTACCCAAATGAGACAACCAGAGAGAATGGGGGCTCCCATCTGTCTTTAATGAGGAATTAAGAATTACTCATGATGAGGATGTTTGATCGGCAAAGTGACCACAAATTCGGTACCCTTTCCTAACTCTGAAACAACCTGAATTTTGCCGCGATGTTTTTCTACAATCTGATAGCATATAGCTAACCCCATTCCCGTGCCTTCCCCAACTGGCTTAGTTGTGAAAAACGGGTCAAATATTTTATCTATGATTTTGGGTTCAATACCCTTACCATTATCTCGGATTCTCACCTCGATATGGTTAAAGTTGACGAGTTGACTTTGAATAAAAATCTGCGGCTTAAATGAGAATTTATGAGGAGTTCTCAGTTCGTCCATCGCATTGCTGATGATGTGCCAAAAAACTTGATTAAGCTGAGCTGGATAGCACTCAACTAAGGGTAAGTCTTCGTACTGATTGATAACTTCAATGTCTGGGTTGAGTTGGTAGTTCAAGAGCAATAAAGTATTATTAATACCTTCATTGATATCCACCTGTTTCATTTCAGCTTCATCCAGATGGCAAAAGCTACGTAGCGACAGAATAATCTGGCGAATGCGCTCGGCTCCTGTGTGCATGGACGAGATAATTTTTGGCAAATCTTCTTTAATAAAATCGAGTTCAACATCCTCTATTTTATCTTCAATTTGATGCGCGGGTTGAGGATAGTGCTGCTGATATAGATTGACTAATTCGAGTAACTCTTGAGTATAATCGTTGGCATGGTTGAGATTGGCGTAAATAAAGTTAACAGGATTGTTGATTTCATGGGCAATTCCTGCAACCATCTGACCCAAACTGGACATTTTTTCGCCCTGAATTAGTTGGGCTTGGGCTTGCTTTAATTCACGAATTTGTGTGGCTACCTGTTGGATGAGTTGATTAAGGGAGGTAGCTAAGACTCCAATTTCGTCGTCGCTTGTGACTGGAGCTTGCAGCTCAAAATTACTTTCTTGGGTGGCTCGCCTAGCCACCTGAGTAACTGCTTTGATTGGACGTGCGATCGCACGGCTGGTATAGACGGCTAAAGCCATTGCAATCACCATCGATAGCACCATGCTAACCACAATAATAATTAATCGCAGAACCTTAGCTCTTCTAAAGGTAGCCCCGGCCTGTTTTTCTTGCTCTACTGTAAAATGCACCAAATCATCTAAAGTCTTAGAAAGTTTTTCAACCTTAGCACCTTGCTTGCCCTTGACAATTTCTTGCAAAATTCGCTCTTTTGCTTGAATATCTTGAATAGTGGGATTAGGGATACTTAGTTTTTGTAATAGGGACTTCAGTAACTGATTATAGGCATCTACTTCCTGATCGCAACTCTGTAAAAAGGCTTTTAAGTTTTTTACATAGCCTTTGGGAAGAGTCTGATATTCTTTTAAATTATCTTTAAGTTGAGAGAGTTGAGTATTCGCTTCAGCAATACTCGCTTGTAATTGCTTAATATCTTGTGGCTGAAGTTCGTTTTTTTCAGAAGCAATAATTAGTTCTTGTTGCTCAAGCTTTACCTGCCAAACCGCTTTTTCTAAATGATCGAGCCGCGCATATCTTTCCTGGGCGATTCTAAATTGCTCTACACCTTTGTCGTCATAATACTCACCCACGATTAACCCCGCCCCAGTCCCCAGAATGGCGATACTAATGGATAAGATATACCCGTAGCCAATTTTCCGGTGAATACTCAAGTGACGAGTGAAATGATTGAACCAGAGTCCAGTCATTGCTATAGCATTAGGCTTTCGCATTGACTGAGACCTAAAAGCATTGCCTTTGCGTCTTGGGTAGATATCAGAATCTGGGTAGTGCATACAAGAAGTAAATCCAAGAGGTTCATTTGTATTAGTTGATGCCACACACCAATACAAAAAGCTGTGAAAGAAAAACCTCTTTAGAGGCGGCATCTTGAACTAACGATGGACTGGAGGGATTTCTCCATATGATCTCCTCAACTCTTGCGTTAAAGAGCTGGTCGTTTCTGGGCCTTGTCAAGCACGAACTCGCTGGCAAGGTAGTTGACGACTATCGCCCAGGGGTATGGGTTACTGCTTAAACTAACATCTTCCACCCAGGAAACGTAAATATAGTGTTATAGCAAAAGGCAGAGGGCAGTTCGCGCAGCGTTCTCCGCAGGAGTAGGCAGAAGGGAAAAGTTTAACGGGTCAAGCTTTCACAATTTGGCTTTATCCTAATCGCCTTGGCGACTGGTATACCTAAGCTAAACAGATCAGGCGGCAAGTCCCTTAAGGGATTTCCCAGAAACAAATATCCAGTGACTTGTTGTGGGATGGACATCCTGCCCGCCTACAAGAAATAGCTACTCGTGTCGCCTGCCTCACAAGATGGGAGAGTTTATATAATCCCCCTTGATAAGAGTACGGGGATTGTGAAATCAAACAGCTAAAAATCGTTGGATGACCTCATTGCTAAGTTCGCTGGTGGCTCCAGAGGCGACAATACCACCTTTTTGCATGGCGTAGTATTTATCAGCTTGCCGCACAAAGTGTAGGTGTTGCTCGACAAGCAATACAGAAATTCCAGTCGATTCAACAATACGACGGACAGCCGCTTCAATTTCTAGAATGATCGAGGGTTGAATTCCTTCAGTGGGTTCGTCTAATACCAGTAATTGGGGGCGTCCCATTAAAGCACGCGCGATCGCAAGTTGTTGTTGTTGTCCACCACTCAAATCACCCCCCATCCGGGAGAGCATGGTTTTTAAAACCGGAAACAGAGCAAAGATATCTTCGGGAACTTCGTCTCTACCGCTTCTCCCACTACGACGTGATTCCAACCCCAGCAATAAATTTTCCTTCACGGTTAACCGAGGAATAATCTCCCGTCCTTGGGGAACATAACCAATCCCCAATCTTGCCTGCCTGTCGGGTGATTTATCTGTAATTGGCTCCCCTGCCAAGGTAATCGTACCTGTGCGGGGTTTGAGTAATCCCATAAGGGTTTTCAGCAACGTTGTTTTGCCCACCCCATTGCGTCCAATTAGGCAAACCATCTGCCCCGATGGCACACTTAAATCGACATCCCGAAGAATATGACTTTCGCCGTAGTAGACATTGAGTCCAGAGACTTGCAGCATAATGATTTTTTAACGCAAAGGACACAGAGGTTTTACGCAAAGGAACGCAAAGTTAAATAATAATTATTACTTTCAATGAATCATATATCAATCACTCTCTGCGTTTCTCTGTGGTTTCCTTGGCGTTCTCTGCGTTAATCATGAACTTGAGTTTACCCCTCAAGCAATTTTTTGTTGATTTTCCAAAGGTTCTCCCAAATACACTTCAATCACACGCGGCTCGTTTTGCACTTCCTCAATACTGCCCTCATATAAAACTGAACCCTCGTGCAGCACGGTTACCTTCCGGGCAATCTGGCGCACAAATTCCATATCATGCTCAATTACTAGAATGGAATGGCTTTCTGCTAGTGCTAAGAGTAAATTCCCAACATTTTCCGTTTCCTCATCCGTCAAACCTGCAACTGGTTCATCTACTAGCAATAAATCCGGTGACTGGGCAACCAACATGCCAATTTCCAGCCGCTGCTTTTCTCCATGAGACAGCAAAGCCGCTGCTAAATCAGCTTTAACCGTTAGTCCAACCGTTTCTAGCAAACCTTTAACTGTTTTTCGCTCAGCCACGGCGGGACGACCAAACAGCGTAGCAAAGACATTTTTTTGGCGATTACAGGCAATTTCTAGGTTGTCGCGGACAGTCAGATTAAGGTAAACACGAGGCGTCTGAAACTTACGACCAATTCCCAAGAGAGCGATTTCGTGTTCCGGCAAGCGCCGCAAATTTCGCCCTTTAAATAGTACTTTTCCCTGTGTCGGCTGCACCTTCCCGGTAATCACATCCAAAAACGTCGTCTTTCCAGCACCATTAGGCCCAATTACCACCCGTAATTCCCCAGCATCCATACTGAAATTTAGGTTATTGAGCGCCTTAAAGCCATCAAAGCTAACCGTTACATTCTCAGTTTCAATAATTTTTCCACTCATGTCATACCCAATCCCTTCTTCACCTCAAAAATTCCCCTCTCAAATAACTTTTCTTTTTCTTTTTCTTCTTAAGACTTACGCATTGCTAATTATCTTGGGTGAAAGCTGGGCAACCACGGAGGGATTGCCCCTACAGATGGTGTGTGTGCGTAACTCCTGTTCTCTCTTCTCTCCTCTCTCAGCGCCCTCTGTGCCTCTGTGTTAGCCTACGGCAAGCCGCTACGCGTCTACGTTAAATCAAATTCCTACTCCCTCCCCAGAGTCTCCCGTTCATGCTGCACTTCTGGGTCTTCTTCCAAACGAGGGTAAGTAATAACAGGCTTCGGGCGTCCCAGGCGTGCTAACCAATCAACTCCTTGCTCACGCAACCATCCTACTACCCCATTTGGTAGCACCATCACTACCAGCAAAAACAACCCTCCCTGGAAAAACAACCAGATTTCCGGAAACTTCTCACTCAACAAACTCTTAGCAAAATTCACCACTAGCGCCCCTAAAATCGCTCCCACCAAAGAGGCGCGTCCTCCCACCGCTACCCAAATCACCATCTCAATGGAAAAAGCAATATCCATTGCCTTGGGGGAAATAATGCCAGTTTGCAACGTATACATAGCCCCTGCCAAACCTGCCAACCCCGCAGAAATGGCAAATACCAAAACCTTAAAACTGGTGGGGTTATAACCCGTAAACCGCACTCGACTTTCATCATCGCGAATGGCAATCAGCAAATTGCCGAAGCGTCCTCTAGTCAACCAACGACAAAGCGCATAAGCCGCGACGAGAAACAATATGGTGAGTGTGTAGAAGACAAACTGTGTCTTCGGCGCATTCACATCTGCTCCCAGCAGGGTTTTATAGTTTGTTAAACCATTTGTGCCGTTAAACAGTTTCTGCTGACCATTGAAGAAATTAAAAAATACAATGGTTGCGGCTTGGGTAAGGATGGAAAAGTAAACGCCTCGGATCCGATTACGGAATACTAAGTAACCTAATAATGCTCCCAGTAATGAGGGAATTACAATAACGGCAAGAGCCGCAAAACCGAAGGAATCAAAGGGTGTCCAAAACCAGGGTAATTTCTCGACCCCATACAGGTTCATGAACTCTGGCAACTTCCCAGCTTCTACTGGTGCTAATTGCAGATGCATCGCTAGGGCGTAACCCCCAAAAGCGAAGAAGATGCCATGACCGAGGCTCAAAAGCCCTGTATACCCCCAAATCAGGTCAATACCGAGGGCTGCGATCGCTAAAGCTAAAAATCGCCCCATTTGGTTGAGGCGCACGCTAGGAAGCACAATGGGTACGAAAAAAATGAGGAGCAGTGCGATAGCGGCAACCACACCTATCTCTATTAGCAGTAATCGACGATGACGATGTCGTCGCTCAATCCCTGGAAGCTCAACGAGTGAATCATTAATCATTATTTATTAATTATTAGCCAATAGTAGAAAGCCCTTATAAAAGACTGAGGAAAAACACAGCGAAATCTTCTTTCCAGCCCCCAATCTCCAGTCCCTTAATTAAGCATCAACCGTGCGCCCTTTTTGAGGGAAAATCCCTCCCGGTCGCACCTGAAGAAACACAATAATTAGAGCAAATACGATGACCTTAGCCATGCTGGTGGAAGAAAAGAACGTTAACAAATCAGCCAGGGATTTGAACGGTTCTATTGTCAACAAGGGTGTCGGGATACTTGTGACCAGTACGCCTGAACCGATGAGGTAGTTTACCGTGCC
>NZ_DATNPA010000339.1:0-8243 GCF_036703385.1 Allocoleopsis sp.
AAAATATCAAATTGTTCTAAATATATATTGGACATGCGTCAACGACCCTTTTTATCTTCGCGCCTTTATGGAAGACCTAGATTACCGAACTAGCGCCAAGGGAATGTTTGGTAAACACATGCTCGATGCTGCATTCCGGGAGTTTATAACTATCGTCAAATATGTGTGTTTTGCAACCCATGCGACTCGACACACGCTTACTTGCTGTTGCCATAGCAGGCTTTTGCACTTTTCTCGACCTGTATGCAACTCAGTCTCTGCTCCCCTTTTGTCTAGAGTGTAGCGTTTATCGACTTTTCAGCATTGATCCTTTTTCGATCTCTATCTTCTCGCTCAAAAAGCTGCTGGAGGCTCTCACGCCTACTGCGAGCAGGATGTAAGTCAACTTGAATGTCTGTTTGTGAGCCGTTACCTATA
This sequence comes from Allocoleopsis sp., assembly GCF_036703385.1. NCBI lineage: Bacteria > Bacillati > Cyanobacteriota > Cyanophyceae > Coleofasciculales > Coleofasciculaceae > Allocoleopsis > Allocoleopsis sp. The sequence goes on from NZ_DATNPA010000339.1 coordinate 418, forward strand.
GGCGTTGAGGTAGCATTCACCAATGGATAGCTGGGTAGACGTTCTGGAAGTTTACTTCCTAGGGGATAGGGTATCTTAATCGGTTGCAACTGCGGTTCCAGTTCTGCAAAGTCGCCATTGATCAAAGCATCAATGAACTGTATGGCCTCTATCAAGGCTTTTTTCGGCGTCTCCCATCCATCCCCTTCATACAGTCCATCCTTCTCTGGCGGCTCCACGTCGGCAAACCATCTCAATGCCCCAAGTACTTCCCACTTGTCCTGACTCAGGATGATAGCGTGGTTACGATAACTAAAGCGTCTTAAAAACATGTTTATTTTTCTTAAAAGCGGATGGATTTTACTGTAAGGACGGGATTGCTTACATTACGACCACGCTTGTTCTGTAAGCATGGCAGTGCCACTCACCTAAGAAAAAGCCCCCTGTGATAGTGACAAGGGGTTTCCAGCTTTGATTGTCAAAATGGAAATGAGTATTCAGCCCCCTGGTGAGTACTTATCTTAATGTTGAAATGTGAGGGTTTTGTGAAAAATTCCATCCTCTGCGCTCCAGAAACCCAACTTTTGCTCCTGGCGATCGCGCTACCCAAAGTTTCAGTGAGGCCATTCTGGCTAAATAGCCGCTCACTATCACTTTGCTAAAATTCACCCAAACGTCAGTCAATATCTTCCGGAATTACATCTGCACTCTTGTATAAATTTTAGTATTAGAGTCAAGACTTAGTATTAACCTTAACAAACCTTTTCCTTCCTCACTTGAATTCTACCGAAACAAATATTTCTGCTTTCTTAAAATTCACCTAGAAACAGACCCTTCTAGGCCAAAATAGACAACATTAACAATTGCTCTTGCTCAATTTCATCCTCTGTCAGTAGGCTGGGAATATTTTTTCTCAGCTATTTCTTAGTTTTATAACTTATGTCTTAGGGCGGATACGACTACACAAAGAGAAGGAAAAAGATTGAATAGTCATCCCCTGAAATTCAAATTTGAAGCGGCTTAACTCTACCGAGCATTAGCGAATCATATTGAGAGCAGTGCAACTGACAAAATCAGTTTGTTTCTCTGCTTTACCTGGGTGCATCTCAAAAATTGGCTAGAAATACCGCAATTGAGAAGCTCCCATTTATGCAATCGTCTCTTCCCCTCAAAAGCAGTGCGTTAACCACCCTGTTGCTGACAGGATTCCTTGGAACCACACCTGCTTTTGCTCAGCCCATTGTCTCTGATCAAACAACCGGAACGATAGTGACGCCTAATGGTAACCAGATTGACATTAGTGGCGGAACGCTTTCGGGAGATGGGGCGAACCTATTCCACAGCTTTCAACAATTTGGTCTAAATTCTGGCGGGACAGCAAACTTTCTCTCTAATCCAAGCATTCAGAATATCTTGGGGCGGGTTACGGGAGGAGATGCCTCGATTATTAACGGGCTGATTCAAGTTACAGGTGGGAACTCTCACCTTTACCTGATGAATCCAGCCGGGATCATCTTTAGCGCTAATGCCACACTGAATGTCCCCACCTCTTTTACAGCTACCACTGCCACGGGAATTGGGTTTAACAGCGGTTGGTTTAATGCGGCTGGTAATAATAACTATGCCCTTTTGGTAGGCGCTCCAAGTACTTTTGTATTTAACACTACATCCCAGGCGGGAGCTATTGTTAATGCCGGACAGCTGGCTGTGAGTCAGGCACAGAATCTTACCCTGTTAGGTGGCACGGTGGTCAATACTGGGCAGTTGGCAGCCCCTCAGGGAACTATCACAATAGCGGCAGTACCGAATCAAAATTTGGTACGCATCAGCCAACTGGGGAATCTACTGAGTTTGGAGATTGAGCCAATAGCCGCTGGGAATCAAGCCGGAAGTTGGACAATTCCAGTACTATCTCTGCCCCAGTTGCTCACCGGTGGGGGTGGAAGTCAGGGGACAGGCTTAACTGTCAATGGTAATGATCAGGTCAAATTAACCGCGTCTGGGGTGGAGATTCCATCTGAGGCGGGTACGGCTATAGCCTCTGGCACTCTCGATGTAGCAACGCCTACCAACCAAGGAGGGGTTGGTGGCAATGTGAATGTTTTGGGTGACCAGGTTGGACTGATTAGCACCAATATCAACGCCTCTGGTACTGATGGCGGTGGTACCGTGCGAATTGGTGGAGATTATCAGGGCAATGGGAAAATACCCAATGCTTTTCGCACGTTTGTTAGTGCTGATACAACGATAAACGCTGATGCGCTCTCTCAGGGTAATGGCGGACGAGTGATTGCCTGGGCAGATCAGTCCAATCGATTCCTCGGCAAAATCAGCGCTCGTGGGGGATTAAACTCCGGTAATGGTGGGTTTGCTGAGGTTTCTGGTAAGCAGTCGCTGAATTTTCAAGGACTCGCTAATTTGTTAGCACCTGGTGGTCAGGTGGGGATGCTGCTGTTAGACCCCACAGATATCACGATTAGCAATCAACCGAATACTGGCAGTATGCCGACTTCTGGAAATATATTTTCAGATACGACTACGACTCCTTCCAACCTCAACACCACAACCCTACAAAATCAACTGGCTTCGACCAATGTCACAGTTTCCACAGCATCGGGTTTGAGTGGTGCAGGAAATATTACAGTCAGGAGTCCTATCACCTGGAATAGCGGTTTTTCCCTGACACTAGCAGCCAATAACGATATCACTATCAATCCCGGTGCCAATATTATCTACTCGGGTGCTGAGAATAACGCACTCATTCTGCAAGCAAATAACAGCATAGTTTTCCAAGGTGCAGGCGTGACAGCCAACGGCACGGGAAGGTTGAATGTTACCCTCAATGCTGACCGAGATGGGAATGGTGCAGGAGCGATCGCTCTCCAATCGGGTTCAGCTATTATCTCCCGCGGTGGCGACATTATCTTAGGGGGCGGTAGTGACCCCAGCAAGAATCCGGCAGTAGGGACAGCCACTAATCCTGGAATCGATCTCAACGGTGCCAGCCTTAATTCTGGGCTTGGGGATATTAAGCTTACAGGCACTGGAATGTATGGTGTCCGAGTGGTGAATGGGAGCATTCAAAGCGCCAGCGGCGGAAAGATCGCGATAACTGGCATGGGAAGCATGGGAGAAATTCTCCTGGACAGGACACAGGTGACTTCCGAGAACGGTAGCCTGCAACTGATGGGATCGGGAGTGCAGCTAAACAACAGTACTGAGGTGACCTCCAATGGAACAGGAGATATCTCCCTACTGAGTTCAGGTTTGATCGACACAACAAGTGGCAGCCTCACGGGAAGAAACATCTCGCTGACGGCTAATCAGAAAATCAGCACAGGCGCTCTTACGTTGCGTTCTACTTCCGATCCCACATTTAACAAACCTCTTCAAATCAATACATCTGAGGCTTTGTCTCTCAACAATCCTATTGTCACCAATGGACACGACATTATTATTGGCAATGAACTCGCTCCCAGTCAGATTAATTTGAACTCTTCTTTGTTCACCTTGGGTGGAAAGGTCGATTTCACTAGTACGGGAGCGATCGCCATTAAAAATCCAGTCACCACGACTGGGGGCAATATTACTCTGCGCGGGGCAACAATTGATACCAAGGCAGCCACTCTAGACACCAGTTCCAGTACAAGAGATGGAGGAGCGATCGCTCTTTCTGCTACCGGTAACATTGATACAGCTGACCTAAAATCTAGCTCCACCGCTGCTTCAGGCAATGGCGGCAGCATTACCCTCACCAGCAACACAGGAGCCATTACCACAGGCAAGAGCGACTCGAGTTCCACCAACGGGACTGGAGGAGCGATCGCCCTCAATAGTACACAAGGAGCCATCACTAGCAAAGACTTGCTCGCTTCTGGAGTAACCGGAGCTGGAAACATTACCCTGAATGCAGGCGATCGCATCACCGTAGGTAACGTCTACTCTATGGCAAGCAATGGGCCTGGAGGTATGATCGGACTCACTGCTGCTGGGGATATCAGTACAGGTACGGTCACGTTTAGCTTAGGAGTAAACAACCCCCTCAGAATTAATACCTCTAAGATGGTGAACCTGAAAAATCCTATTTTCAGCTATGGAGCCGATATTGTGATTGGGGATCTGATAGCTCCCAGTCAGATTAATCTTGACGCTCTATTGTCTACCTTGGGTGGGAATGTCAGCTTCACCAGTACGGGAGCGATCGCCATTCACAATCCAGTCACCACAACTGGGGGCAATATTACTCTGCGCGGGGCAACAATTGACAGCGGTGACTTAGACGCTTCAGGTGCAACAGGTGGTGGAACAATTACTGTTGAGGCAGGCGAACACATTACCACAGGTAAGATCGACACGAGTTCGATCAATGGAAATGGAGGCGATGTTAAGCTCGATCCACCTGGTGATATTCAAGTCACCTCAATTAACGCCCAAGGTGGAACCAATGGTAAAGGGGGAAATGTGGACATCACCACAGATCACTTTTTCCGAGCTACTGGTACCTTCACCAATAGCAGCTGTATAAACACGAGTATTTGTAGCTCTGGTGGAGTAGGGGGTGGTTCAATCACGATCAGGCATGGAGGTAACGGAATTACTCCCTTTAATGTTGGGGATGCGACCTTAAACGGTACAGCAGGCGCGCTGATTAGTAATGGAGGCCCCTCCGTCTTGCCCTTCCAATCCTTGCCTTACACCTATACAAACGGCGTCAACATTAACATTATTAGCGTTCCTGCGCCATCACCTTCTCCACCACCGTCATCACCACCGTCATCACCACCGTCATCACCACCGTCATCACCACCATCATCCTCACCACCACTACCCTACTCATCACCCCTCTCGCTAACGTCACCACCACCGCCACTACCGATTGACCGTAATGATTCTGTGGCTACTGTCGATAAACTATTCACGAACGAATTTAGACAATATCTTAGACTTGGGCCAACCAAGGACATTACGCTGGCAGACGCTCAAGACAGCCTACGCCGAATCGATAGCGCTACTGGTGTGAAGCCAGCCATTATCTATGCTGTCTTTGTTCCCTCAACCTTAACTTCCAAGACAGCTGAAAACGCTAGCTCTGCTTTTGATGCCGGACCGCAGCTCAGTGAACTTATCAGACAGCGCCAGGATAGTGACCAGTTGGAATTAATTCTGGTCACCCCAGACGGCCCCCCTATTCGCAAACGAGTCCCTGGAACAACACGCCAGCAAGTTCTCAAAATCGCAGGGCAATTACGCCGTGAAGTCACCGATATCTCTAGTCGCCCTTCTGATTACCTTCCTCCTGCCCAAAACATGTACCAGTGGTTGGTCGCTCCCCTAGAGTCAGATTTAAAAGCTCTTGGCATCCAGAATCTGGTTTTTATCCTGGACGCAGGACTACGTTCTGTCCCTCTAGCAGCCCTCCATGATGGTGATGGCTTTCTAGTAGAGAAGTATAGCGTGAGTCTGATGCCGAGCCTCAGTTTAACGGATACCCGCTACCAAAACATCAAAAATGCTCAAGTCCTAGCAATGGGAGCCTCAAAATTTACTAACCAGACTCCTTTACCGGCTGTTCCTGTGGAGCTGTCTGAAATCACGTCCATCTGGAAAGGTCAATCATTCCTGAATAAAGACTTTACTCTGGACAATCTCAAGGCAAAACGCCGCGAAGGGCCGTTTGGAATTGTTCACCTGGCTACCCATGCCTTCTTTCAACCCGGAGAACTAAGCAACTCCTACATTCAGTTATCGGATACTAAGCTGCGATTAGACCAACTACAGCAATTGGGCTGGAATGACCCAGCGGTGCAGTTACTGATATTGAGTGCTTGTAAAACGGCACAGGGCAATGAGCAGGTGGAGTTGGGTTTTGCGGGGTTAGCTGTGCAAGCGGGTGCCAAGTCAGCCCTAGCGAGTTTATCGTTTATCAGCGATGAAGGAACAATGGCACTGATGGCAGAGTTTTATGAGCAATTGCAACAAGCTCCGATTAAGGCAGAAGCCCTACGACGAGCACAAGTCGCCATGCTCAAGGGAGAGGTGAAGCTGGAGAATGGCAAATTAGTGACTCCCAGTAGGACAGTACCCTTACCGCCGGATCTGAACGAGCTGGGGAATCAAACTCTGTCCCATCCCAAATTCTGGGCAGCTTTTACGGTCATTGGCAATCCTTGGTAAACGCTCGCACGTTTATCGACCGCTGTGTGTCGCAAGCGAGTCTATTAGGATGAGGCTTTGCATCCAGACCATTCAATAACAGCATTCTTCGCGTTTTCGTTTTGAAAAAAATTTCATAAGAGAATCCGGATTTAAAAACCCTTTGAAAATAAATCTGGTATTCTTTGAATTCATTCATTGCTCAATATATTCCAACCACAATTAGCTTATTCGAGAACCCTATTCATTCTTAGATAGGGCAGTTTTTTATCTCATTGTTGCAACTCAATGAATCAAAAAAAAAATTCTTTAATCTCTCAAGCTTCTCAAATTTTCAATAGTTTTTACCAAAAAACTATTACTGTAAAGAAGCTTGATTTTGTATTTAGTAGCCTTGTGGCAATCAGCTTGTTTTTTGGGGTGCGGCACTTAGGATGGCTACAGCCTTTGGAACTAAATGCGTTCGACCTCATGGTTCGCCTCCGCCCGGATGAAGGACCCGATCCGCGTTTGCTAATAGTGGAGATTACAGAGCAAGACATCCAAGCTCTAAAGCAATATCCGATCTCCGACGGGATTTTAGCAAAGGTCTTAGCAGAATTGGAACAGCATCAGCCCGCCGTCATTGGTGTAGATTTGGCTCGCAATGTACCAGAAGAGCCAGGTCATGCTGAATTGGTCGCTCGATTCCAAAGTCCAAAGGTTGTTGCGATCGCCAATATTGGTAACTCAGAAGTCGAGGCGGTAAAACCCCCTCCTGGAGTATCAAAGGAACGGGTTGGTTTCAGTGATGTTGTAACTGACCCCGATAACGTAGTTCGTCGCAATTTTATGATCGCTCCTATCGACGAGGAAACCACCCTCTACTCGTTTTCCCTACGCGTCGCTCTCGCTTATCTCCAACAAAAAGGCATTAAGCCTCAATTCACCAAAACTCACGAACTTCAATTAGGTCAAACTCGATTTAAGTGGTTGGATTTCAATTCTGGTGGCTATCAAACCATTGATGATGGTGGCTATCAAATCTTATTAAATTACCGTTCAGCTCGGAATGTAGCACGACAAGTTAGGCTTACACAGGTCTTGCAGGGGCAGATTAACCCTAATTGGGTGAAAGACAAGATTGTGCTGATTGGCGCAACAGCACCGACGGCAAAAGATTTGTTTTACACCCCCTACAGCGCAGCTGAAAAGCAAATTCCTCGGATGGCAGGGGTCTTGGTTCACGCTCAAATGGTAAGCCAAATCCTCAGTGCGGTTTTAGACAATCGCTCCCTGTTTTGGTATTGGTCTGGCTGGGTTGAGGTCTTGTGGATTGCCGTCTGGTCATTGGTGGGCGGTGTGTTGGTGGCGCGGATTCACAATCTCCTGATTCTGGGGTTAAGTAGTCTAGTTTGTGTGAGTATTTTGTTTGGTTTTACCCTGGCGCTGTTTATGCAGTCCGGATGGATACCTGTAGTGGCACCAGCAATGGCATTAATGCTCACTGGCTTGACAGTAGAGGTCTACCAGCGGCAACTACTCAAACGTCAAGAGCAGATGGTCATGAGGTTGTTGGGACAGCAAACTTCACCGGAAATTGCCCAAGCTCTCTGGAATGAACACGATCGCTTACTCGATTCTGGTTTTCTGCCCGGTCAACGAGTGATCGCGACGATACTACTCACTGACATCAAAGGCTTCAGTACCATCTC
>NZ_DATNPA010000340.1:0-17497 GCF_036703385.1 Allocoleopsis sp.
CATTGTGCCAATGGTAGGGGCAATCCGTCGCTACGAAGAGGCGATGCTTCCAGAGGTGAAGCAACGCATGGCAGACTCGTTAACCGTACTCAAACAGAATCAGCAGCAGATTGGCAAGGAATTTTTTCAAACTTTATTTGAAAAGTACCCCTTCATGCTGCCGATCTTTGGACGGACGAACATGGATTATCTGTCGTTGAACCTATTTCAGGTTTTGGAATTCTTGGTTCACTGCTTCGAGGGTGGCAGCAGAGATCAACTGATTAAAGATCTGCGTTTGTATATCTTTAAATAGCATTGACACAAATGGGAGTGGAACAATCTCTATCGAGGAACTGATTGATTTCTCGCAGCAATCCGGGCTACCCATGTCTCTAAGTGAGTTGAACGCTCTGTTTATTCGCGTAGATGTTGATGGTAGTGGCGAGATTGACTTCGAGGAATTTGAGGAGTTGTTACTCCAGCAGTTAGGAGCGCAGGTAAATAGTGTTGATGATATACCCTCCTGCGCCTATCCGGCTATAGCAGAAAACCTGCTGATCATGCTTGAGAAGCACGTACCACGCTTTACTCTAGAGTTACGGCTGGCATGGCAGACGTTAATTGATCGCGCTATCAACGTTGGGTGGTTCCCGCCACCGGAGGCAGTGCCTGTCCCGTGTGGCATCACCAGATGCGTGATTTTTATTTAGAGCCAGCCTATCATCATGCGGCTGATCGCTGGGCCGTTGAAGATGGAATTGAGCTGGAAAACTATGCCAGTGCCACCCGTGAAGACGACAACAAGCAAGACCGGATTCTAATTCTCTACGCTTCCGAAATGGGAACAGCAGAAGGATTGGCGCGGAGAGCCGCTCGTCAACTCCAGCGCTTCCGTCCCAAGGTGATGGCGCTGGATGAATACAATACCGACACCATTACCTCTGAAAAGCTGCTGCTTGTCGTTACCTCCACGTTTGGCAATGGCGAAATCCCTGGAAATGGCAAGAAATTCCTGGAGTGGTTGAAGAAACAGCCTGCGGGTTCCCTTGATGGGTTGAATTATTCCGTCCTGGGTATTGGCAGTACGGTTTACGAACACTTCTGCGCGGCGGGAGTTGCGGTGGATAAAGCACTGGCGAAGGCAGGAGCAAACTGCATCGTTCCACTGCATAAAGGGGATGAAATTAAGGGACAAGCCGACACGTTCAAACAATGGCTGGGACTCGTTTCTCGCGTACTCGGTGAGGATGCCACCTCTGCCGATGCCACAGCTGCAAACACACCCAAACTAAACGTTACGTTCTTGAGTGAGGCGGAAGCAGCAAACGTTTCACCTCTAGAAGTCAGTAGAGATAGAGGTATCGAAGTTCCTGTCGTTGCCAATAGGGAATTGCTCAAAGAAGTGATTCCCGGTAGCCGTTCTACCCGCTACATCGTCTTTAATATTTCGGGTACTGATTTACAGTATGAAACAGGCGACCATGTTGCCGTTTATCCTTGCAATCCACCGGAACTGGTCAACCGCCTCTGTGAACGACTGGGTGTCACATCCAACACCTACTTTACAGCTCAATACATCACACCGGATGGTACTGAAATGGAGGATAAACCTCCCGTTGCCGTACCGACAACTGTCAATCAGGTACTGTCGGAAGAACTCGACCTGGCATTGCGGGAACCGTTCAACGATTTGCTGACTTACCTGCACTCTGCATGAAGTAAGAAAAGCGCTTCACGAGCGATGTTCGGGGCGTTCAGTTACACTTCAAGCAAGCCATCAAACAAGTGCAACATGACAACTATTCCAAAGCTGAAAAACGGCTCAATCGCTTGCAGCAGTCGGATTCTCTAGAAACAGAACAACCCCAATTGGCAGTGATTTCCGAAACACCTAGCGTTTCCACTGCCTCACTCGTCTCTCCTACAGAATTACCACTTACAAATACTGAACTATCAGTTAGTAATGATGACGCCAAGACAGAGGAACGTGGGGAAGCAGAGATTTTGAGCGATGGCTATCCGTATCACCAAGTCTCTACCTCTGTGCCTCAACCCCAACCTACCCCTGATGAATATATCCCCCAAGGGTCATCGAAGCCGCGATTTTCTAAGCTGGAGGTTTTGGGTGGTGAGGCTTGCACTGGATTGGAAGCGGGACTGTTGTTTGTCGCTCTCCGCAGTCTGCTGCCATCGCCAGGAATCAGCATGGGACTCTGGGGAATGATTGTAGGGGGTTTGATTTTTGCCTACTACCGCCGTCTGATTCCAGCTAAAGCTATGGCGCTTATTGCTGGATTAACGCTTGTGGCTGTTTTGTTCATTCCAGCGTTACACAACGGGTTACCAATGGTGTGGGCAATTATGATACCCATTTTGGCGGCAGTATTTGCGATCGCAGTGACAACAGTGTTTCGCCCTGTTTCCAAATAACTCCTAATCCTTCAATTCTTGGAAGATTCAAAACAAGAAATTCTTTTTGAGAACTCTAAAATGAGAGTCCAGTATCTCATTGACCAGTACAGGAGAATGTGGAATCGGTTTAATTATTTTCTCACTCTGCATGGTTTCTGCTAATTAGGGTTGCATACTGGCTAGCTCTAATTGTCCTGGTATTCAAGTAAAACTTGATAGGTCAACAGTTAGGCTCTGTTGAAGACTTCAGGGTATTCTATGATTAAAAGCACACTTGTATTTATTGGAGTGCCTTACATGGTTTCATCAGATCTAATCTCAACATTGAGAGGGCTGAGTCGTTCAGACAAGTTCTATATCATGCAGATTTTAATCTCGGAACTAGCCCAGCAAGAAACGGATCTAATTAAACCCGATCAGTCTTATCCAGTGTGGTCACCCTATGATGCGGTTGAAGCAGCAGATACGATGTTAAAAGTGCTACACGCTGCCAAAACTCAAGACCATGCGTAACGCTGAACAGTATCCATTTGTCTCTGGTGATACTGCATTAGGCGAAGCCAGTTTTCGTCCGTACTTGCCCTTTACCCTGGTTCATCAACAAGGTTCTGTTACAGTATCTGGTCTATTAGATACTGGAGCAAGCGTCAACGTACTACTGCACGATCGCAATTACCCTGTGCTATCGGGAAGGAGACATTACTCACCCCTGGCAGGATGCTGGAACCGTCACGTTTGCCACCCAGGAGTGCCTGAATGGAGAACGCAGCGCCGAGTTAGAATTTCCGCTCGCCACTTGGAACCAGGCACCCCAATTAAAGCTGAAAACTCGCCTGACTCAAAGCAGCAGTGAGGGGAGTAGTAGCACGGTTACAGTATTCAGTAAGCAGAATACTTCTCGTCGGCGCAATCCCAAGATGGCCCAAAAGGTTGAGGTTGAGCTGCCTCAGCCCATACCTCTTACTTCACAAGAAGAGGTAATTGTCAAGGATGTGTGGAATAAGCTACGAGCGTGGAAAGAACTGCAACTGGAAAAATTTTTCAAACGCCTGCTACTAGAGGAACCAGAATTAGAGTATTTGTTTGGGGAAGCGATCGACAGCATCGCCGACTTTTTCTATGAGTTATTTGATTGCGCCATTCACCAACTTCAGCCTGAAACTCAAGTGATTGTGGGTGAACCTCTGATGGGTGTACCACCCGAAGGGGAACACGGGTGTAAAACTGTTGCGGACTACGGGCGTTTGTTTGCCGATGTAAGAATGCGCCCGGAGCATTGGCTCAAAGCACAGCAGGTTGCGTGTAAGATATAGAAATCTATATATTTTTCAAGTTCGGAGAGATTTAGTTATAAACTCAGGAGCAAAATATGTCATTAAATGTTGAATTGTTAGAGCAAAGTTTCGAGCAGATAAAACCTCGTGCTAATGAATTCGTAGCCAGCTTCTACGAAAACTTATTTGCTGCATATCCAGAAGTGCAACCAATGTTTGCTCAAACGAATATGGCAGAGCAGCGAAAACATCTGTTAGCAGCTTTAGTCTTGGTGGTACAAAATCTCCGTAAGCCAGAGACTTTAGAAGACGCTCTTAAAACTTTAGGCATCAAACATGTTAACTATGGGACAATGCCCGAACATTACCCCGCCGTTGGGGAAGCACTGCTGACAACTTTTGAACAGTATCTCCAGCAAGATTGGACTCCTGAAGTTAAGCAAGCATGGATAGATGCCTATGGAGTAATTACGCAAGAGATGCTAAAAGGTGCAGACGCAGTATCTGCTTAGTTACAAGGAAGCTTATCAACATTTTTAAATAGAGGTAATCATTAAAGCGAAGGTGACGATGGTCGATCACCAAACTGCCTCCCGCCAATTCCTGACTCATGATTTACGCGAGAAGAAAGCCGGACGGGAATGCCCCGGCGATTGGGGTTGGGTGGTTCCTGCTACCGGGGGGAGTGCTTGCCCAGTATGGCATCACCAGATGCGTGATTTTTACCTGGAACCAGCGTATCACCATGCAGCCGATCGTGAATGACAAACGGCACTTTGCCTTTTATGCCATGCCTCACATTGCCATTTCTAAAGATGGGGAAGTGGGCAATGTCTACCGCTATGGCATCCAAAAAGTTTCTCATGCTTGCGGTGCCCTGGAGGCGATCGGTAAAGAACTTTTATCCGGTCGGCTCAAGTTAGAGATGGATATGCAAGATGTCGAACAAACCATCATTCGGCAAAAGATTATTTCTAGCATCAACTATGGAGACAAACCGGATTTAATCGAAATCACAAAACTAGCATCCCAAATCATCTCTCAAGATATCCAAAATCTTTTCAGTGTCGTTGATACATCGGTATTCAAATATGCCGTCATGACTGGAATTCAAATTCACGGTCCGATGGATACAAACTGGATTTATCCCCAAGAGTTTTATGTGGTTGGCAGCGATATTCCGGGAGGGAAAGAACACCTTTCAGTCTTCGAGAATCTCGAACAAGACCAAGAGTTGATCATGCAGCCTAGTGCGGTCGGTTAGGAGATTAATCTCTTAACAGCGGTACACTTTGACCTCTCTCCTTGTAGGAGAGAGGCTTTGATTCTTACTCCCCTTCCCATCCTGGGAACTAGACCAACTGCATCCCAACAATCATTCAAAAGGGTAAGAGCGAGCGCTTTCTTCACCTGGTTCGTCTTGACGTGCGATCGCACACTGATCAGCATGACATAGTGTCCCCAGAGTCAGGGGGTAGGTTCCGTTTCAAATCTTGCCTGTCAGTGAGAGCGATCGCTAAAACACAAAAGGTATAACGTTAAGCTAGTCAGCAATACTATTTCACAAGTTAGTTAGGAGCAGTGAGGAGATGACTCAGAGTCCCGTTCATCAGGTTAGTGAGACTATCCCCCAAACACTCAATGGATATGACCCTAATGTGTTTCCAGCATTTCATCACACGCTCTCTACTCACTTTCCAGGGGCATTACCCATGACCAAGTACATGAGAAAGACGTTCCAAAGCTTGAGTACCTACGGTTTTTGCGATGAAAACACGATGGGAATGATAGCAATTTGTCGGGATGAAATTGCTGAACCCCTATTTGCCGAAGTGATTCGATACTGGGGGAAAACCTTTAATTGTTGCAGCTTAGCTGGATTTGTCATGATGGGGAAAACTGGGTTAGCGGCGGCGACAGACCATACCCCTATCGTTGATGGCATCCGTCGTTTTACCTTTTATGCTATGCCTCACATCGCTATTTCTAGACATGGCGATATTGGCAAGGTGTATCGAGAGGGTCTTCAAAATGCATCTCATGCCTGTGGAGCCTTAGAAACAGTTGTTGAAGAGTTAGCCTCAGGCCACCTGAAGCTAGAAATGGATATGCAGGATATTGAACAAACCATTATTCGGCAGAAAATTCTATCAACGATTACCTATGGGGACAAACCCAATTTGATAGAAATTACGAAATTGGCATCTCGAATTATTTCTAACGATGTCGAACATCTTTTAGATACCCTAGATCGCTCTGTATTTACCTATGCCGTCATGACCGGCATTCAAATTCATGGCCCTCTAGGTACCCACTGGATTTATCCGCAGGATTTCTATGTTGCCGGAGCTGATCTGCCTGAGGGAAAGAAACGGATTGAAGTGTTTCAAGTGACAACTCAATGAACTACTCCTAGCGTCTACGGCTTAGGCAGTTTATGATAGTTTATCTGTTAGACTTGCTGGAAGCTAGGTTTGTAGTGAGGAATGCGAGTCCTCTCGCAATGAGCGCTGAAGCGCTCACTACAAACCTGATTTTATTAAGGTAATTAACCAAACATTCTCTAGCGGCAAAATTGAACTATTCTGCTTTAGTTTTAGAGCGTTCTTGTGATGCTAGACGGTTGACACTATTTAATAAATACCAAGTAATTAGCAAGCCGATAGCCAAACTAATAATTGAAGCAGGTTGTAGACCCCTCAAAAGGGTTAGTAGGAAATTGATAACCTGATAAGCCATACTAGCCAGAATTACGTTATTAATAGTATTGGGGGAATTAACCAGTAATTTTCGGATTGAGATACCGATGTAAAAGTAAGCTATAGAAAATACAAGACCAATCAATCCGACAATCAGAAAAAGGGGACTGAATGAGGACAAAGAAAGCGAACTTGTACTTCCTAGGAAACCGAATACAGCAACAACAATAAAATAAGCTTTGAGCGAACCCACAGTTTCTCGCATAGCTATGACCTATTTTTCGCTTAGAGATCTGTTTAAAGTTAGATACTCATTATGCGATAGGTGATATCAAGTTCGGTAGTAGCATTATGTTATTGGTAAGATTTGTTCATGATTTATGGGTCTTTTAATCTAAAATCGAAAATCCAAAATCTAAAATTCCGAGTCAATTGATGGGTCGGCCTGTCAGTATATAGGTCATCATCTCTCCCTTACCTTTAATGGGGATGATTCCTCGCTCTTTAAAGGAGTATTTATTTTGTAATATCTTGTAGGTTGTAGATGAGACTTGAATGCAACCCGCTAGACCGTAGGATTCCATGCGGCTAGCAATGTTCACCGTATCGCCCCACAGGTCGTAGCTAAACTTGTTAGTCCCAATCACCCCAGCGACTACAGGCCCAGTGTTTATCCCGATTCGCATGGTTAACGGTTCACTGATGTCTGTTTGAAATTGGGCAACGACTTCAAGCATATCGATCGCCATTTCTGCGATCGCTTCTGCATGATCGTGTCGTGGGATGGGCAAGCCTCCAACAGCCATATAGGCGTCGCCAATTGTCTTAATCTTCTCTACACCGTGCTGTTCCGCTAACCGATCAAAGGCGGAGAAGAGTTTATTGAGCAAGCTAACCACTTCAATGGGCGATCGCACAGCCGCCAGATTGGTAAAGTCAACAATATCAGCAAACAAGACGGTTACGTCGGCGAAGCTATCTGCAATGGTATGTTGACCGGCTTTCAACTGCTCAGCGATCGGCTTGGGCAAAATATTTAAAAGTAGATGCTCAGCTCTTTCCTTTTCCGCTTGCAATTGCTCCAAATAGAACTGCTCCTGATCGCGTAAGCGCTTCTTCTCCAAACAGTTACTAATTCGGGCGGCGAGCAATACAGCATTGAAGGGCTTGGGTAGATAGTCCTCGGCACCCAGTTCAATGCACTCAACAACACTGTTAATATCATCCACTGCCGAAATTACGATCACTGGAATATGGCGCAGGGTTGGGTCAGCTTTTAGATGCTCTAGCACTTGATAGCCGTTCATCTTCGGCATCATGATATCCAGCAGTACCAGATCGAATGGCTCTTTTCCCATCAGCTCCAGTGCTTGTACTCCATCTTCTGCTAGGGTGACCTTGTGCCCCTGTCGCCGAACCCGACGAGCCAGTAAGTCGCGGTTCGCTTCATTATCATCAACGACCAACACACGGCCTTGTTCAGGTTTCATGACGTAACTTTTTTCTCTAATAGCGCCTGAATCTTACCGAGTAGACGTGAGAACTCGATGGGTTTGGTATCATAGTCATCGCATCCCACCTCCAAGCACTTTTCGCGATCGCCTGCCATTGCATGAGCGGTTAGGGCGATGATGGGAATCCCACTTGTTTCAGGTGCAGCTTTGAGTTGCTGCGTGGCTTGCCAGCCATCCATTATGGGCAAACTCATATCCATCAAGATGAGGTCGGGTTTCTGTGACTGAGCCAGCTCAACCCCCTGTACTCCATCCAGGGCAATGAGAACATCATGTCCCTTGCGCTGCAAACGTCGAGACAGCATATCTCGGTTCATCTCGTTGTCTTCGACCAAAAGGATTTTTGACATTCGTCGTTTCCTTCCAACGATTACGGCTGATTGTGGTATAGCTACAGACTACGTGTCGAGGTTCCCTGACCAACAGAGGCTGAGACGAGATTGCGAACTAGGGTGAGGAGTTTATCACGAGTGTATGCCCCTTTTTGCAGAATATTTTCCACACCGCCATTGAGCTGTAGGCGGTCTTCTGGAGTGAGTTCTTTAGCTGTCAGAACCACTACCGGAATAGAACGCCACGATTCATGTTGTTGCAACTCATTGATCAATGCAAATCCGTCCATTTGGGGCATCATCAGGTCAAGCAGGATTAACTCCGGTTGATTGTCCTTCATCCGCTCCAAGGCAAGTAGGCCGTTTTCCGCCTCCGTTACTGTCCATCCTTCTTTCTCCAAGAGCCGACGCATCATCTCGCGAGTTGACGCATCGTCTTCAACCAGAAGGATCGAGCCGGAGGAACGATCTTTTTGGTATTTCTTGAGAATAGCACTCAGACGAACACGGTCAATCGGCTTAGTCAAGTAATCTGACGCACCCAGGGCGTAGCCCATAGTTTTGTTATCCACTATCGTTTGCATAATTACCGGAATATCCGCCAATTCCGGGTCAGCCTTCAGCGCTGCGAGCACTACCCAGCCATCCATACTCGGCATCATCACGTCCAGAGTAATGGCATCTGGTTGCAATTCCTTGGCAAGGCGCAATCCTTCCTCGCCACTCAATGCACTTTCTACCCGAAATCCCTCCTTAACCAAAAAGCGTTGCATTAGGTCATGCACCGTTGGGTCATCATCAATCACAAGGACTGTCTTGGCACCAACTGGCAGAAGGTTTGATTTCAAGGGTAAATGTTGTGGGGGCTGTACTTTGGGGTCGAGTACCCGTGCCGGAACAACAATGCTAAAAGTGGAACCCTGACCCATTTCACTGGAAACCGTAACGTCTCCACCCATCATCTGACAGAGTTTCTTGGTAATAGCCAACCCCAAACCCGTTCCACCATACTGGCGTGTGGTTGACGCATCCGCCTGAGAAAATGCTTCAAATAGCTTCGACATTTGCTCAGAAGTCATACCAATACCCGTGTCAGTTACTTGGAAGGAAATCCAATCTTGATCACCGAGTGAGGGAGTGAGACATGGCTCCTGATCTCCTTTCTCACTAAGGCTCCGGCTCCCTCTACTCACCGCGAGGGTAATCGTACCCTGATTGGTAAACTTGCAGGCGTTACTGAGCAGGTTAAATAGGCTCTGACGCATTTTGGTCAAATCAGCGTGCATGGAGCCGAGTGGGTTGCCAAACTGTAGGTTGAGGGTATTGGCGTTCTTATCCACCAAGGGCTGAATCGTCGTTACTACATCCTGAACCATGCTGCTGATATCGAGGGTTTCCAGATACAGTTCCATCCGTCCCGCTTCAATCTTCGAGAGGTCGAGGATGTCGTTAATCAGTCCCAGTAAATGCTTGCCTGCTGAGTAAATCTTCTGCAAGTCGGGAATGAAGTCTTCTTGCCCTAAGTCTTCGGCTTCCTCTTGCAACATCTCGCTGTAGCCCATGATCGCATTGAGGGGTGTACGCAGTTCATGGCTCATATTGGCGAGGAATTGGCTCTTGGCGCGGTTGGCTGTTTCCGCTGCTTCTTTAGCCTGTTGTAGTTCTGCTTTTGCTCGTTCGCGTTCGGTGATGTCGTTAATCAGTGAGGTGACGCCAGCTACCGTTCCGTTGTCGTCAAGCAATACCGTGTTGTACCAATCACAAGTGATGATGTTGCCATCTTTAGTAATGTTTTCATTGGTACTGCGAGTCCCACCCTGTTGTGAGAGCAGGGATTGCCAAACTTGGTTCACATGCTCTCTGGCGGTTTCGGGAACGAGTAATCCAGCGGCATGGCGACCTACAGCTTCACTTCTGTCATAACCAAAAATGGCCTGTGCTGCCGGATTCCATTCCACCACTTCAAAATTCACATTCCACTCAATTACGGCTAACGAAGTGTGTTCTAAATGAAATGAAAGTCTTTGTTGGGATTGTATGAGTTCTTCTTCTGCCTGTTTGCGAGGAGTAATGTCTTGAACCGTACCTTCGTAGTAGAGTAAGGCTCCCTCGTCATCGCGGACAACACGCGCATTCTCGGAAATCCAGATTATTCTACCGTTTTTGCCATAGACTTGAGACTCGAAATCTGATACAGTTCCATTTGCTTGAATCAAATGCCTGAACTCTGAGCGGCGGTTGGGGTTAACATAAAGCTGCTGCTCAATATTGGTGAGATTAGCAATCAATTCCTCTGGTGACTCGTAACCATAGATGCGTGCGAGTGCAGGGTTTGCACTGAGATAACGCCCATCAGGAGTGGTCTGAAAAATTCCATCAACGGCATTTTCAAAAATAGTGCGATATTTCTCTTCAGCTTCTTGCAAGGCTTCCTCTGATTCCCGGCGCTTGTTCTGAGAGCGTGCAAACGCCAACAAAACATAAATGATGGCTGCCAGAGCCAGCAGAGAAAAAGCCAGGATGAGATATTTTTTAGTAACAAAACTTTTGATGCGTTTTTCTAACGACTTATCCAGGGCAGAAGAGACCTGGTCATAGAGTTTTAACTGAGCCTCAATGGCTTTTGTCCCGGCTGCTAAATAGTCGGCTTGCTGAACCGCTATGTTGCGATCGCCCTTGGGGCGGTGGCGAAGCCAATCGCTCATCATTTGCTGATGGATGAGTGCCAGAAACTCATTCGTAGCCGTAAAGGTTGCTTGGGTATTCGTTTCTAGTTGAGGTTTCAGCTTAGGATTAAACCAAAATGCCACTTGCATTCCTCTTTGGACTGCATCATTCGGTGATTTGATTAAACTGGATAGAATGGTAATCTGTGCTTTTTCATTTTCAGCGATGATCTGATCTGCCACTATCTCTGCATTTAAGTCTCTCACTTGAGCCGTTGCGGCAATCGCAGGCGGAAGCTTAGTGACCACAGCATCCATGAGATAATAACTATCAAGAACTGGGTCAGTAATCAAATTTGAAGTATCTCCGACATGGAGAATTAATGACAGCAGTTCGTCAATTAATTTCGTATGGGCTTCAAAGCTTACTTGAGGACTCAGGTTCAATGCATTGCCTTTCATTCCCTGCCATTTTTGCTTAAAAGATTGCCAGTTTTTTGTCGTTTCGAGGGTAGCCCCTAACTGGCGATCAACGGCATCAATGGATTGGATACCAGCTTCTATTTGAGACTGCTCAAGTGTAATTTTTTCCTTGAGGCTTTTATCATTGCTTAAATATTCACGGGTAAGGCGGCGATGCTCTAGGAGATTTTCTAGAAGACCTCTTAGACTATGGTTATACTTAACTCCCAGCCGCTCCTTTTGCGCAAAGTTAGTCCCTACATTAATTTCGGCTATCAGTTGATAGACAACTACAGCAAAAGGCAGAATGAAAATGAGAAACAAGCTAAAGAGCCTAGATTGCCCTGTTACTTGCTTGAGTAGCTTTTTCTTCAAGGGGACAATCTCCTATTTTTTTTATCAGCTATTGAGCTTGGCGGGAGCGCAATTGTGTCGCCCAACCTGAACATTTGCTTGTAGATGGATAAATAGAGATTGGGGAGCCAGTTGAGCGAATGCCTAACCACAAGGCGCTAACGCCTACTCAGATTGATAATGGCGTCTTACAATCTTTGTCCAGGCTGAGACCTGGACGGGGTAGTTGAAAAATATTTCTCAAAGCAGATGACATCTGACTATCTTAATCTATGTTGCCAGCAGAAGAAAACGGTAAAGTTAGGTATGATGTGCGAAGTACATTGCTCCTAGCACCGCTTCCTTGGGGCAGGGGTTAGGGAATAGGTCGGTAGCGGATAAGGCCAATACAGGAAAAACAAAGGATGCGATCGCATCCCTTAGGGAAGTACTTACGAATAAGCCCTGTAATGTCAGCAGCATTCGGCTTAGGTTGAATGTCACTGACTTAAGCAAAAAGTAGTCGTTCTTTGAAAAAAACCCAGATTGGGGGGTTTCCCCCCAAACCCCCCACTGGGGGACGGAGTGCCTACCTAGAGACCCCCTGCACAAAGGTTGGTTGGTAAAGTAGGAAAGTTCTTAAGTCAGTGCCATTTGGCTTAGGTCCGTTGACCCTGGAAAATTATTTAGTCCTGAAGTTAGATTATTGGAAGCATCTTACGCTTTAAGCACACGACCAAAAATGGAACTGTCTCTCCCAATGCTCTAGTTCCTAGCCCGCTTGCGCTATTTTTAGGTCACAATCAAGAATTGAGCAGGGTGTATTTCCTCAACCCAACGATTGCTGGTTCAACTGATACGGATGAGGACGTGCGCCCTTAGCTGTGTGGGAGGTACTCAGCAATCAGTATCAAGGCCGATCGCGCTAGGCGTTGGGTTGAAGAAAAGAAGCGTTAGCAACCTCTGTAGAGGACGTGTAACCATTTTCTTTCATTGTTCTTTACTAAGGTTGCGAGTAAACCAACCGTGATACGCTGCCCTTAATCATTACTGTTTGCATGTCTACCCGTAAGCCAAGCTCCAATGTGGAGAAAGTCTCGTCAACGAAGGATTTAACGATCTGTGCCAATACACAAAGTCAGAAGGAGAAGTCCAACGTCTCTTCGGAAGAAGAGTCTCTGCGATCGCATAATCTCCTTGATGAGCTGGTAAACGCTTTTTTAGAGGACGATCAATTACAAGACGAGGACGAGGAACCCATAAAGCAGGTTAAGCCAAAGTCAAACGGATTGATTCATTTCCAACGCCATAGTCAGCTGTTGATGGCAGTGGTAGAACCGAGTACGTTTACGCTGCGTTATGCCAATGACTACTTCTGTAGTCTGCTGGGTATTGCGGGAACTTACTCAGAGTTGGAGGAGCGAGAAATTCACTTACCGGATTTATTGCCTGACTTGAAGGGGACAGCCGTTGACTCTTTGTACCGACAGCACATCCTGCATCTGATACTCCGTGATATTTATCACATTCAGGTTCCTCCGTTACGACTACTGGATCAACCCGTAATTGTTTCCTTGAGAAGTCCTCTCTATCCAGAATCTCGTTTGATTGAGTTAGCGTTTCGCTCAGAGCAACTGAAAATTTACCGTCTAGATTCTCAGATCGATGAGTTGGCAGATTTGGATTTGCAGCCGTTGAGGATTGAGGATGGTTCGGCAAGCTCAATCGATTGGGAACGGTTGGAAGCTTGCAGACAGCGATTGCGATTGGATAATTACCGACTATCCGGACACCTTCTATTGGAAGGGTCGGATGTGACGGAACGGGAAACGATTCGGCATATTATTGGGTTACTCATTGACCGTGACTCGATTCTCCGTCCCGATAAGTTCCGCCGGATTAATAAACGGTTGCGATCGCTATTTCGTGCAACCAATAGCCTAATCCTGAGCACGGAAAATGAACATACGCGGTTGTTTATGAGTACGGAGCGTAAGGAATTAAGAGCCACGGTTCACTCCTTGGAATCTCTAGCTGGGTCACACTTTTTGCGCTCAGCCGATGCCAATCGCGTCTGGAACGTTCCTGACTTGAGCCAAGATTGCCAAACGGACTGTGAGAGATCGCTTCTGAATCAAGGTGTTCGCTCTATGTTACTCATTCCTTTGGTTGTTAGACCCCTGAAATCAAGCAAGGGTTCGCGGCAGCTAGCAGGAATTGTGGGAATCATTAGCGATCGCTCTCATAATTTTGATGGCGTCGATTGCAAATATGCCGAAGAATTAATGCCGGCTTTTACTGCTGCTCTGCGCCAAGCGATTCAGCAGCGCTTTACCAACATTCACCCGTCAGTTGAGTGGCGCTTTCTCCAAGAAGCTGAACGTCGGAGTTGGGGTTTACCCACAGAACCCATTGTTTTTGCCAATGTTCATCCTTTATACGGGATTTCAGATATTCGCGGCTCATCTGAAGAACGCAACCGTGCCATTCAAGGGGATTTACTCGAACAATTCCAGCTGGGTTTACGGGTAGTGGAGGCTGTCTGCCAGTTCCAGAAGAGTTCTTTGGGTGAACAGCTACGACTGGATTTGCTG
This sequence comes from Allocoleopsis sp., assembly GCF_036703385.1. Lineage (NCBI taxonomy): Bacteria > Bacillati > Cyanobacteriota > Cyanophyceae > Coleofasciculales > Coleofasciculaceae > Allocoleopsis > Allocoleopsis sp. The sequence goes on from NZ_DATNPA010000340.1 coordinate 14,269, forward strand.
GAATATATCGAACAACTCAAAGAACGAGTGACGGTTGATGCCGAAGTCACCGCGCTGAAGTTTTTGAGCGATCGCCTCGAACTCTACTTAGATTATTTTGCTCAATGTGGCACCGAAGCTCAAGCTGCCGTCGAAACGTACCGTCAAAGCTGTAACAACGACCACAAATCAGTCTACGTTTCCCGTGCCCACTATGACAAAACGATTAGTCAGATTAATACGCTCTTGAAACGAACCTGGGAGCGGTGGCAAGTCCGGATGCAACAAATTATCTCTCACTACTGTGACGTTGAGTCCACTGACGGCATCAATCACATGATTTATGTCGGGGAATCCATCGACTCCAAATTTTCCATTTACCACCTGCGCAGTCTCCGCTACGAACAGCTACGTGCCGTTTGTGACTGTGCTCGAACAGCATTCAACTTTCAAACCCTCTACAATACCCAGATGGAAGTGACTCATCTGGCTTTAGTGCAAGACCAGACGGTGGATATTATCCATGATGAAAACACCGAAAAACTTTTTGAGGTTCGAGGTACACGCGACATCCGCTACGAAATTGTGAAAAAGCGCATCGATAAAGCGGTTGATGAGGAATCACGGACTCGCATCACCCAACCTGGAATGGTCACTCTTGTCTATTCGACCGAAGAAGAGTGGTCAGAATATCAACAATACCTGCGCTACTTAGCTCGCGAAGGCTGGGTCGATACAGAAATCCAATCCGGCACTGTCGAGCCGCTACAAGGTATAACGGGTCTAAAATTTGCTCGTGTCCGGGTTTTACCGTCTCCCGGCTCTCCTACAGAAGTGGACGAACAGGAATTAGTGACTCCCAGTGATGCGGTTGAAGAAACCGTTTCTGAATAGAGGACTAAAATACAGACGGTTGAACCCAATCTCCTTAAGGGGGCGGTTATTGTCTGCCCCCTTAGTGTCGCTATCCTAATTGATGGCTTCTACCAATACCGATGAGTTTATCTGTTGACCATCGGCACCCAGGGTGGTAAGGTTGATGTTCAATTCAAGCGCTTTTCTAATATCAAGGCTAAATTGACGGTTTAAAATCAACTGAATCTTTGGCTGGAAAGACAATTCTGTATGCTTTTGCAGTGCCTCTAGGGATGTCAGCAACCTCTGCCTATCGGGTAGAGGCAAATCCCCCATTAAGCTATCAGCTTCCCATAACATTTGCTCTTGTGCTTCTGGAATAAGCTTCACCCAATTACAGAGCAATAAGTTGCGCTCTACAATAGTCAACTTCCATTGAGATTCAGGCATGTTGCTTGTCTTGTATAACATTCCGATACCTTTTCCTAATCTAGAGAGTGAATGTGAAGAATTTGTCAAAGAAGCACTCTTTTGTGTGAAGTAATGGTGAAAAAAGCGCTGTAGGTATCCGTGCTGACTCTCTCTGAAGAAGCGATCGCTACAAGGCGGGTACAGCAGTAATCATCATGGGCGACGATTTTCCGTAGGGGCTTGGAGCCTCTGAGAAAAGCCCCAAACCCTTGCGCAGCAAGCACGGGAGGTTTACTTTACCTCTACTATTAGTAGAACCGAAGCTCTAGGATACTCCCTCTTCTGGCGGCTCTAACTGACTGATTTCAAGAATGCCCATGAGTCCATCTGTAGGACATCTGCACAGAGGTTGTTGTTCTGGATGCTAAGTTCAAGTGGGTTTTTGATATCGGAACTTGACGAATTACCCAAAATCCGAGTTATTTTGCACTGGACTTCTTCTGGTGTATGGTCTTTCAGTGTTTCAAGCAATGTCAGCAACTGCTGCCTATCGGGTAGAGGCACAGCCCCTATCAATTCGTCAGCTTCTTCTAACATTCGCTCTTGCGCTTCTGGCATCAGCTTCATCCAATTAGAGAGCGAGAGGTTGCGCTCTATAATGGTCAGCTTCCATTGATAGTCAGGCATATAGCTTATTTCATCTCACCTTTCATTTTTCTTCTTTCAGAGGTTTGTTGGTGTATCCGGACAGTTTTGTCAGGCCATTCGATTTTAGATTTTAGATTTTGGATAATGGAATTGTCCCCACGCATGAAACTCGGGGGCTTCCCGGCTGCAAAGCCCCTACAAGATTAGGATTCTCTAATTGGTAGAACTTGGTGCTACGCCGCCTACAAGCTAAGTCACCCAAGTGCGATCGCTAATCTCCTGAAAAGCTACGGCAATAATCTCGTTCCTTTTGTCAATTTAAAGTAGAACACTCATACCCAAATAAGTTGACTACCCCTTTTTTTAAACCAACCACAGAGGCTCAGAGTTCGCCGAGTATATAACACAAACAAAGGAGGTTATAGAGCTGATTTGGTATTAATTTCTACCCTGTAAAAAGGCAGTTTGTGATTTGCACAAACCGCCCATTTAGCTATCCTTTTCCTATTACTTATTCAAGGTTTAGCTGGCTGGCGGACAGCCAACCTGAATCTGATAACCTCCTGCCTCAACGACAAAATCATCAAAGTCGTCATCTTTTATTGCACCGGGTAGCCCATCATCATCCCAGGCGATGCGACTGCCGACCACCCCACCGTGATCCCCAGAATCTAAACTTCCATCAAACGCAGCGGCTAAGTTGCTAGAAGACAAAACAGTGCGTCGAGTCTGACCCGTGGGGCTAACGGATTCTAGGTAAAAACCATACCTAGTATTCGCCTTAAACGTGAACTCAGCTAACCGATTTTGTACAGTTCCGCCATCGACTGTCCCTAGATAATCGAATTGCGTACCGATATTGTTTGAGCCAGAAGAGCGAGTTTGACGCTCTCCACTTCCGTAGGCGTCAAAGGGTTTGGCTTCTTTAAACAGGACTCCTACCGGTTGATTGGTATCGAGGTTGATGATACCCAGGGTTGACTGATAAGCTCCATGAGACTCTTTGAATTCAAATTCAACCGTAGTGTCTTCTGAAAATTCAATCACTTGATTGGTAAAAGAGTCTTGAGCTCGAACAGCAGTTGCAAATGAACTGATTAGTCCTGCTACCATTGCTCCCATTAACAACCCAAGCCCAGCGATACGTTTGCGCTTGATTTGCCTCATTGTTCTTGTTCCTATCTCCTCACTACAAAATTGCTGTTCAACGGAGCGAAAAGGGAATGGGGAGAAGCGTTATAAAGTTAGTAAGTTAGCAGCTTTAAAGTCAAACCTTCAACCTTCGACCTTCAACCTTCAACCTTCAACCTTCAACCCAATCCCTGTGCTGAGCACC
>NZ_DATNPA010000341.1:0-7214 GCF_036703385.1 Allocoleopsis sp.
AGATTGGGGGGATTCCCCCCAAACCCCCCACTGGGGGACGGAGTGCCTACCTAGAGACCCCCTGCACAAGGGTTGGTTGGTGAGTTAGGAGATTTCTTAAGTCAGTGACATTGCAGTTAAGTCGGTCAGAATCAATCAAAAACTCCATAAGCAGAATCTGGTACCTTTTTTCCACAAATATTTCTTTATTATTGATTTAAATTGTTAATTCATGGAATCTTCTATCTTACAACTTCATCAACTCTTTTTATTCTCTGGCTGCCTCTTTTTATAATCCTTAAAGTAATCCAGGCAATAGCGCGGGGATTTTACCCCACCTAAAATTAGCCACTTGAAAGTAGGGAATCGGGAATCGGGAATTGTTTTTTCGACTCCCTACTCCCTACTGCCTATTCCCCTTCTTCGGTCAATGTTGACAAAGCCCCATCGCGAAGCATCTGAGGCGTGTCATGGTGTTAGTTAATCAGTATTTACGGCTAAAAGACTAAAATTCAATGACGGAAATTGCGATCGCCTGTATAACCGGATAACTCAGCAAGGTGTTGTAGAGACTGGAAGCCTTCGTATTGCTTGCCATTAATTTCCCAAGTTGGAAACCCTTTGATGTTTGCCTTTTGACAAAGGGCGGCTCGTGAATTTTTCCCAGCCGGATCGCATTCAACGTAGTCGAGCTGGCTGACCGCCTCCTTACCAAATAAGTCTTTCTGCTTATGGCAGTACGAGCACCAATAAGCGCCATAAAATTTTGCGCCCATCTGCCTTAAATGGATAGCTAAAGCTATTTCGGGCGTGGCATTTGAGGAGTTGATCTGTGCCGGGTCTGAAGCTGAAGATGTATTTTGAGGCAGCTTCGTTGAAGAACATGCAGTTATCGATGTTAGTAATACTACTGATACAACGGCAGCCAACCTGAGAGATTTTAGCATTACTTGTTAAAAAGCGCTCCAGAGGTATTGGTATTAAAAATATTCTGGCATTGTCTCTCTCTCAACAGCAATCGGGCTGGATTGAAGTAGGCTCAGAAGTAGCTATCTTCAAGCCTCAAGGCTACAAATAACCCTCTGGCATTGGCTGTTTATCCACCCTATAAATTTTGAAGCCACGCTTGATGTAATTATTCAGCGCGTGGGGATTATCTAAGTTACAGGTATGAACCCACAAGCGTTGAGTACCCTTATTCCAGGCGTAGGCGATGCCATGACTTAGGAGATGCTTGCCCAAACCCCGACCGATGTAGGTCGCTCTCAGGCCAAAGTAAACAATCTCCGTCGAGAAGTAACGACCCGTTGGTCCTTCCTTGCGCTGTGCTAGTTCAATGTATCCGGCGGGTGCGCCATTGACATACAAAACGTGGATGCTGGTTCCTGGATCTATCAGCAGTGCCTTAATTTCCTCATCCGAGTGGGCTAGTCGCTCACGCCAACGCCATTGCTCACCCACCGAAGTATACAAGAAGCGATAAAAGGCGACATCTGGCGTTCCCATACACATGAGTTTGATGCCATCCAAGTAATTGAGATAGGCTGGACGGAATTGAGACCAATCCGTCATTTGCAGATAGGTTGTTACCAGCGTATCTGGTAGACAAATGTTTGGCAAAGAATTAGAAGATACCTGAAGCTTAGGGCTTTTAGTACTTTCCGTTGCCTTTTTGACCGAGCCATTGATCGCCATCTCGAATCAGGTCTCCACCCAGAAATACCTTTTCGACGGTGCCAGGAAAGCACAGGTCTGCATAATAAACTTTAACCTATATTTTAATTTCATAATAAACTTTAATTTATCTTGTAATAATTGATGATTATTAACATAAATCTCGTCTTTCTTCTGGAAACTTAATAGAGCCTAGCCCATTTCTTCAACCTACAGCATGAAATGAAGAACCAGCTGAGTACGCTTTCATTAGCGATCGCTGGGTGGAATCACTTTCGGGTTGAGACGGGTTGGGACGCTATCCAAACGTCTGGGCGAATACCATAAACGTTAGTCATAGCAAGCGCCACAACGGTTAGGACATTTCAAAAGCTGGGATTGAAAATTGGTTCTGGGACATTTGTCTTAATAGCCTTGGCGACTGCTATAAATGTAAACCTATCAAGTGAGTTCCAGTTTTGACTCCACCGTTCTCTAGGGAGAATAGGCGTAATTTTAACTAAATACGCCATTGAAAATTTTCTCAGAGTTATCAGCACTTGGCTGTTTGAAGCGATACCAACTTTAGGGAGCGGCTTCATCCATCATCAAAACGCCTAGATCAGCCATAACCGTTTTGAAGTGGGGTGTGCTTTTGATATCAATCAAGTTGGGCTGTTCTGGCAGTCCTTCTGGCCTAACAGGCGTTGGATGTACACGCAAGGGCGAACCCGCCCAGACTTCCGCTTGTGCCAATGCCCACTACTGCTCTAAGGTTAACTTAGCATTTTCCATGAAGGTTTTCAGGACAACGCCAAAAATTGTTATCGTGTCGCCAAATGCCTCTGTGTGGGTGCTTGCCTCAACCTTCAATGGTATCCCCTTCAATGGTATCCCTAGATAGTAGGGGGTATCAGGACGTAATCAAAAAGGAAAGGGACATTAACTTGATGTGTGACTTCCATTGATTCTTTCATTTTTTTACCACTTATAAAGGCTAAAAAAAAGAGAGTTTCATATTCATTTATTAACCTCAGTTTGTTTCTTATAAAATAGTATTAAAATTGATAAAATGATTAGCTTTAAAACTAATGTAATTGCTCATCTCTGAGGGAATAACTATGAGTAGCTCTGATTGTACTGACGCCCTGCAATGGACGCCCGAGGCGAAAGCCAAGTTAAAAAATATTCCTTATTTTGCTCGTGCCCAAGCTCGACAACGGATTGAGCAATTGGCTCGTGAAACCGAGTTAGACGTGGTTACTGTTGAGATGGTTGAGCAGGCAAGGTCAGAGTTTGGTCAGTAAGCCATTGGGCTGATGGGAATGGGGTTGAGGGTTGAAGGTTGAAGGTTGGAAGGTTGTACCGTGGAAAATCTTCATCGCCAACGAACTTGATCTAGCCTAGGACTGAACCGTTATATTTTGATTCTTCCTAATTGGCACTTTATACTGCTTTACGATATTGGCTGCCAGATCTTGATAGTCTGATCACAACTGCCGCTAACTAGAATTTGCCCCTTCGGACCAAAAGCAACAGACTCAACGGGTCTAAAATGACCAGAGAGGGTACATAATCGTTTTCCGGTTTGCCAATTCCATAGCTCGATAGTCTTGCCACTGGCACAGGCAAGGGTCTTACCATCTGGGTTAAACGCGATGGAGGCTGTTCCATTGGATTGAGTCAAAAAACTGCGCAGTTGTTTGCCTGTAGTCGGGTTCCATAAGTGGATCGCGTTGCTACTACCGCTAGCAAGGGCTTGTCCATCCAGGCTATAGGCAAGAGTTGTAATTCCATTGAGCTGATTGGAAAACGTGCGCAGCAGTCTACCCGTGTGGGGATTCCACAACTCAAGGGTGCCATCCAAACTCGCAACGGCACAGGTATGACCATCCGGACTAAAGGCAACAATCCGAGCAGAATTGGAATTTCCTGCCAGAATGCGCAGCAGCTTGCCTGTCCGGACAGCCCAGATTTTGATTTCCCAGTCACCACTACTGATGAGCATCTGACCATTGGGGCTAAAGGCCAGGTAACGAACGCGATCGGGACGCCCTGTGAGGGTGTGCAGTAATTCTCCAGTACTAAGCGCCCACAGCTTAATGGTTTTGTCATAACTGCCAGTGGCTAAGGTTTGACCATCGGGGGAGACGGCGACGCAAGTCACACGCTGGGTGTGGTCGATGAGGGTGTTTCGGACTTCACCAGTGCTGAGTGCCCATAACTTGATGGTTTTGTCATAACTACCGCTGACTAAGCTCTGAGCATCGGGGCTGATGGCGATCGCACTGACAGCATCAGCATGGCCGCAGAGGGTGCGGCGCAGTCTCGCCTTTGCCCAGGGGTTGGATGTGGTTGTTGTAGATGGGAGAAAGCTGGAAATCAAAGAAAGAAATCCCTTCGGCTTTGAGGGCGCTGAATCAGATGATCGCGTTGATTCCACAATTGGAGGAGGCGGGGGCAGCGGCGATGGTGGGGAGCTAATCTCCTCAATGCAGCGCAAAATCATCTGTGGCGTTTGAGGACGTCTACCCGGAAATGTCGCCATCAGATAATCAATTAAATCCGCCAATTGCCGCGAAATGTGTGGGGCACTCTCTCGCCATTGCAACCGACCCGTGCGGGGGTCTTTATCAAAATCATTTGGGTGTTTGCCCGTCAATAAATAAACAAAAGTGCGTCCTAGCGCAAAGAAATCGGATTGCGCGACAGCATGACCCTCTGCTTGCTCAGGTGGCGTATAACCGGCTGAAATAATTACCGTTCCTGTTGCATTCCGTTGTTGTTTCTGCAAGAAGGTTTCGGTGATTTCCCGGACAGCACCAAAGTCAATCAAGACCAGTTGCCCAGTGGGCCGGATCATGATATTCGATGGTTTAATATCCCGATGTACCATCTCCTGTTGATGGACTTGAGCCAAAATATCGGTGAGTTGTTTCAACCAGGTGATCGCTTGTTCTTGAGTAAGCGGTTGGTTTCCTCGCTTCGACTGCCATTGCTTCAAATTCAACCCCTCAATTTTCTCCATCACCAGGCAGTGCAGTTGCTCTCCACCCGCGTCAGCCAGGGTAAAATATCCATCAGGCTCAACTCTAGGAATGCCGGGATGCTGTAGCCGACTCAAAACTACGGCCTCTCGTTGAAACAGAGAGACTGCCTTTAGCTTCCCTTCTGGGCTTTGAAAACGCTCCGTCCTTAAAATTTTTAGAACTTTCAGAGTCCCGCCATCATCCACTTCAAAGGTTTGACCAAATCCTCCTTTACCCAAGATTTGATGCACTCGATAACGGTCTTGAAGTAATAACCCTGGATGAATCATGAGAGCCCTTGCAAAAGTTACTTTTTGCGGCGTAGCTTTAGCCATTATCCGAAAAGTGGGGTATTGGGGAGCTGAGACCACTGATGGAGAAGCGCCGCCAGAAGACGAGGGGCTAAACAGTTGTATAGCCTTAGATTAAGTCCTGACCTTAGGGGACTTTTCAGAGAGATATCGATGAATTAGGCTTGTGCCCAACTACATTCTCTCCTCCCCAGTCCCTAGTCTTCAGTTTTCAGTCCTCTGTCCGCAATCCTATCTTCAGAATAGTCTCTTCGTTACTACTTATCTCTCGTTGCCTATCCCCTTATGCAAAATCAGCACGATTTACTTCGACTTCTGCAAAGGAGAGTCATCGCTATAAAGCCGAGCGATCGCAGGCTGATGCGCTTCTACATTAATTCTGAGCGGAATCAGGCAGAGGCGGTTCTGATTCAACCTCCTCAGTGATCGAAGTCTCAAGTTGAATGGGTATTTCGTCTTGGTGCAGGACAACGGCCTTGAGCTTGAGGTAAAAGTCGGAAGAGTCAGGAGGTGGGGTAAATTGGTCAATGGGATGTTTATTCCCATCACACCGAGACCAATTGGCATCATAAGCGGGGCGAGTGCCTCCATCCGTTTGTGTCTCTTTTTGTTCGTCATCTACCGGGATAGGTGTTTCAGCCACCTCTTCTATTGGGACCGCGATAGGTAGTGCCGTCTCCGGTTGGGATATCGATAGTGGCTCCTCTGGGATGGTCTCCTGCCATGCGCTCTCGTCGGGGACATCGGGGAAACTGGGAATGAATATTGATAGACTGGTTTCCAAGCTCAGGTCAGTCGAGCGAGTGACACGGTTTGCTGCCAGTTTTTGGGGAAGTTTACGACTAATCAGCCGCTCAAACTCATGGTTAAAGCGATGGATTGGCTGTCCACGTCGCGCCCAGACGGCTAAGATTTGCTCGACAGAAACGGCTTTATAGCGCCCCTGATATAACGCTTCAATTACTCCCAAGCGCACCCAATGGGCTGAATAGTTTTTTGTCCACAAATTCACTAATTCTTCAGCCGTGTAACCCCGGAGTTCAAACCCATAGTGCTTGAGTAGCGCAACGGCATAGGCAAGGGCTGAGTCTGCGGTTGGCTCCCTCATCTCAATCGTGGGTTTTAGATTTTGGATTGTAGCGGGGAATGAAAGTTTCCCCGGCTCCTGGAGCTCCCTCATCAGATCTCAACTCGGCTGCGTTGACACAATATAAGGTGAGCTGATCGCACTCACGCGACCGGTTCTCACTAATGCCTGATACATAAACGCGATCGCTTCTGCACGAGAAGCTTCCTGTTTGGGTTGCAGGAGCTTCGGGTTGGGGTAGCTAACCACAATCCCGGCTTGAGTGGCAGCAGCAACCGCTGATTTAGCATAAGCTGGAATACTATCGCGATCTTCGTAAATTTCCAAGACTTTGACATCAGCACTGGGTAAAGAAAGCCCATGCACCAAGGAAGCCATTAGATCGATTCGCCGCAAACTTTGCTGCGGGTGGAAGGTTTGGTCGGGATAGCCGGATAAAAAGCCGCCGCGATAGGCTTGACTAATTACGGGTAGTGCCCAAAAATCCGCCGGGATATCGATAAATTTAGTATCAGGGCGGATGGGTGTGGGGTTAAACACTTTTACCACTAAAGCGGCATACTGCGATCGCGAGAGCGGTTCATCGGGTTTAAACGAGCCATCGGCAAAGCCAGTAATGAGATTCAGGTTAGCGAGGCGACGCACAAACTCAGCGGTCCAATGTTGCTGAATATCGGTAAATGAGGGAAGGGACAGGTTCGGGTTGACAATGTAGCTAGATGCGATCGCCTCCGCTCGTCCTGTGGATACCAAGGCTTGATAAATCCACGCCGCAATCTCAGCGCGGGTAATGTTGCGCATCGGATCGAGCTGATTAGGTTTGGGATAATTCACCACGAGTCGTCGTTGCGTGGCGGTGGCGATCGCTTCTGTCGCATAACTGGGAATTTGGGCGCGATCGCTGTAGAATACCAGCAAGTTAGGATTTCCGCCACTCAGTCCCAAGCCACTCACCAGCGACACCAGCGCCTGTACCCGTGTCAAATTTTGCTGGGGGCGAAACGTTCCATCCGGGAAGCCGGAAATAAAACCCATCCCAGCGGCAACACGAATCGCCGATGAGGCCCAAAAGTCAGCTGGAACATCGGAAAACACCCCCGCCCCCGTTCCCCGCTGTCGGGGCAAATCAAACGTCTTGGCAATAATGGCTGCATA
>NZ_DATNPA010000342.1:0-29734 GCF_036703385.1 Allocoleopsis sp.
AAAGACACCTGAAGAGCAGATGGCGAGTCCTAAAATTACTACCGATAGCGTGGATGATAGGGTGAGCAAGACTCCCAAGCAGGCTGTCGTAATTGCCGCCACAAGTGCCATGCGGTAACCAACACGGTCAATCCACTTTCCCGCCGCTGGGGTTACGATAACACCGAGTAAGTAGACGAAAAAGATTGAGCCTAGTGCTACAGCACCCAAGTGAAACGGTGGTGCCGCCAAGTAAAAGGTAATGTAGGTAAACGTACCAACCAGCGAGAAGAGAATGTTGAACCCGACAGCATAAGCAGCAAGCAGACGCGGATTCTTCAAATGGGTGCCCATAGTCAGCAGCGAACTCAAGAAGCTCTTTGAGGGAATGAAGCGTCGTGCTCGTGGCAACCAGACCCAAGTTGCAGCCCCGCCTACCAAGTTCAAGCAACCTAGGACAATAAAAGCCCATTGCCATCCTAGGTTTTGTGCCACAAGTCCAGCGATGAAGCGTCCAGAAAACCCACCAATGACGTTACCTGTGACATACGCCGCCATTGCTCTCCCCACTCCAGCTCCTGCCCACTCTTCAGCGATGTAGGCAATGGTTACTGCAAAAATTCCTGGCATAAATAGACCTTGCAGGAAGCGCCACCCGATTAACTCGTGCAGCCCTGATGAGGTTGCTGCCAAGAGTGTGGGTGCACTAAGTCCCAGGATGGCTGGCACAATAATCCGCTTGCGACCCCACAGGTCAGCCAATAATCCGACAAGGGGAGCGACTAGGGCGACCGCTATCGTTGTTGCGCTCACCGTAAGACTTACTTCAATTTCTGAGGCATGAAAAACCTGTCGGAAGAAGGGGAGTAGAGATTGAGTTGCATACAAATCGAGAAAGGTGCAAAACCCTGCTAAGGCAACAGCAAGTAAGCGCGTGTCGAGTGGCATAGGGTGCAAAGAACTGCGCTTTTGTTGTTTCCTGGAAAGTCTCGTAGGTAGAGTCAACTCTACTCTTGCTGTTTGTTTTTTTGGAAAATGACCCATTGATTTTTGATGACTTTGCGATCGCTAATTGTTGAACTGCGATCGCTTACCTAGCATCATAAGAAGGGTCGTTTATGCATGTCCAATATATATTTAGAACAATTTGATATTTTGAATATATAAATTGAATATATAAAAAATATGGAGCTTCGACACCTGCGGTACTTTATTGCTGTTGCCGAGGAACTGCACTTCAGTCGTGCGGCTGAACGGCTACACATTGCTCAGCCGCCCTTAAGCCAACAAATCCGCCACTTGGAACAGGAATTGGGCGTAGAACTTTTTCAGCGAAAAACTAAACGGCAGGTGCAGCTAACAGAAGCAGGACGGGTATTTTTGGCGGAGTCTTACTTGGCTCTTGCTCAAATTGAAAACGCCATCCGCGCTGCTCAAAGAGCTGCACGCGGTGAGACGGGACAATTAGTCGTGGGGTTTGTCAGTTCCGCTACTTACCATGTTTTGCCTTGGTTGTTGAGAAATTTCCGAGAGCGCTTCCCCCAAGTGGAAATTGTACTGCACGAACTCAATACACAAAAACAGGTGCAGGCTCTCAACGAACAGCGAATCTCAGTTGGTTTTGTCCACCCACCCATTGATGATGATGGCTTGGTTCTTGAGTGCATTCAACAGGAATCTCTGTTGCTTGCCTTACCAGAGACTCATCCTCTAGCCACTCGCTTACAAATATCAATACAAGACCTTGCTGACGAGCCTTTTGTTTTATTCCCACGTCATCTTGGCCCTGGTCTTTATGATCGCATTGTAAGTTGTTGTCAGCAGGCTGACTTCAGCCCAAAGGTGGCTCAGGAGGCCAACCAGATGCAGACTATCATCAGCTTAATTTCCGCAGGGATAGGTGTAACGCTAGTTCCAGCTTCTCTACAAAATCTGATGAGAACAGGTATCGTCTACAGAACACTGCAAGAGCCGACGCCTAAAGTGGAGACAGCTGTAGTTTGGCGACGGGAGGATACATCTCCAGTTGTGCATGGGTTCCTTAACGTAATCAGACAACGGTAATCTTACTAGTGCAAGAAGGGAGAAGGCAGAGGGCAGAAGGCAGAAGGCAGAAGGTTTATTACTGCTACGTGGTCGTTTCAACCGTTAACTCTGTCCTAAGCGGAATGTCACTGACTTAAGCACAAAGTAGTCGTTCTTTGAGAAAAACCCAGATTGGGGGGTTTCCCCCCAAACCCCCCACTGGGGGACGGAGTACCTCCCCCAGACCCCCTGCACAAAGGTTGGTTGGTAAAGTAGGTGAAGTTCTTAAGTCAGTGACATTCGTCCTAACCTTGATAGCGACAGCTATAGTACTTTACTCTTACTTAATTTCTCTTGTCTCGCCTATCTGGTGCGTTTGATGGCAAGTTGGAATCAAGTGGGCATGATCGCTTGTACCCTTGCTCTATTAGCGAAAATCTATACTGGAGGCAGTAGGCAATTCGTCATAAAAGAACATGGCTCCCGATCCAAAGATTATGAAGGCGGTTGAGCAGCTGGGCTACCGCGTTACGGTTGGAGACGTTGCTGCTCAGGTAGGATTAAATATCAATCTGGCAGAGCAAGGATTATTAGCTCTTGCCTCGGATGCGGGTGGACATTTGCAAGTCGCCGAGTCGGGCGAGATTGCCTACCTGTTTCCCAAAAACTTTCGTGGCACTCTCCGCAACAAGTACCTACGCCTCCGGTTGCAGGAATGGTGGGAAAAGATTTGGCGAGTCTTGTTCTACCTGATTCGGATTTCCTTTGGGATTATCCTGATACTTTCTATCGTTCTAATCTTTGTGGCGATCGCGATTATTCTCATTGCCATCAATTCCAGCAACAGCGATAACAATTCAGGCGGTAGCCGCCATTCTGATGGCGGCGGTGGACTAGTCTTTTTTCCTCATTTCTGGTTTTGGTCGGATATTTGGTGGTTGTTCGACCCAGGTTACGACTATTATGATCGGCCCGATCGACGACGGAAATCTTCTCGCTCCTCCCAAGAGAGGGAAATGAGCTTTCTGGAGTCAATCTTCTCCTTTTTATTTGGTGATGGTAATCCGAATGCAGACTTGGATGAGCGACGCTGGCAAGAAATTGGTACCGTTATTCGCAACTCAGGTGGTGCTGTTGTTGCTGAACAAATCGCGCCCTATCTCGACGATATTGGGGAAGGGTACAAGCGTGAATATGAAGACTATATCCTGCCTGTACTGAGCCGTTTCAATGGGCGTCCTGAAGTCAGTCCTTCAGGGGAAATCGTCTATCACTTCCCAGAGTTGCAGACAACTGCTTCATCGTGGCAACCACAGTCAGTACCAGCTTATCTTCACGAGAGGCGTTGGCGGTTTAGTCGGGCAACGAGTGGGCAAAACATGCTAGCGATTGGGTTAGGCGCGATTAATGTTGTCGGTGCATTGATGCTGGGTTCCCTGTTGCGAGAGGGACAGATTGCGGCACAAATAGGTGGATTGGTTGCCTTTGTTCAGTCGATTTATTGGCTCTTACTAGGGTACGGCATCTGTTTTTTAGCCATTCCGCTGATTCGTTATTTCTGGATTCAGTGGAAAAACAGCCAAGTTGAAGCGCGAAATCAAAAACGGCAGAAGCAAGCGATCGCACTCAATCAGGCAGACGCTACTTTACAGCAAAAACTCGCTTATGCTCAACAATTTGCCGCTCGAAATATTATCAAAAACGAGGATTTAGTCTATACCAGCGAAACAGATTTGCTCGATCAAGAGCTTGAACGAAAAGACAAAATTGATGCTGAATGGCAGCGACGTTTAGATTCAGGTTCGTTAGATTAAGAATTATTTATAATTCAAAAATTAGGAGATTTATCGAATCTTAAATAATGACGAAGGCTTTGATTCATTTGTTGGTAAATAGTTCTATCTTCTCCTTTTAATCCAATCAAACTGTACAATGCTACCCGATTTTCTTGACGGCCTTTGAGCTGGTGTTCACCCATATAAATAACTTCAACTTCATCTTGCACCAGCCTGTAAAGGGATTCAGTAATCAGAATATCAACACCGAGTTTCCCCGTCATACTCTCAACTCGACTGGCAACATTCACGGTGTCGCCAATTACTGCATATTCTCGCCGTTTATAGGAACCAATATCACCCGCAATCACTTCTCCAAAGTTGATGCCAATTCCATTAAAAAATAATTCTTGCCCTTGCCGATGCCATTGTTGTTGCAATTCAACTAGCGATCGCCGCATGGCTAGTGCAGCTCGAATCGCATTCATGGCATCATTCTTTTCACCCTGAGAGATTGGAGAACCAAATTCTGCCATCACAGCATCGCCGATGAATTTATCCAACGTGCCTCCCGCTTCTAGTATTGCCTCCACCATTCCCTGAAGGTAGGTATTGAGTTGTTCAACTAGTTGTTCGGGTTCGAGTTTGAGGGAGAGGGTTGTAAAGCTACGAATATCGGCAAATAAAATCGCGGCTTTTATTTTGCGTCCCTTCAAGAGTGCCTGAAAATCATCTGAATGCTGGGTTAGGATTTCATTAACAATGGGGGAAGCTACATAACGTTCCAGTGTCCGTCGGAGTTGAAGTTTTGAGCGTTGGTCATTAAGTGCCCTAGCTGTGAGGGAAGATATACCACATAGGGTAATCCCAATGATCGGTATGGCTGTTGGTAAAATGAGTCGCCCGTAAGTAAAGCTGAAATAGCTTGTGATTCCCCAGGCAATCGCCACAGCGATCGCACCCAAAAATTGTGCCACAGTAGTTTTGCTGACTCGCTCCAAGAATATCCCCGTCCCTGCAATTCCCAGGAATACCACGAATCCTCGTAGCGGTGCATTCGGTAAACCTTCTGCGATCGCTTTTCCTTCCATCAGGGTAGCGATCGCATTGGCATGAAGTTCAACTCCCGGCATCATGATTGAGACCGGAGTGGGTTTGAAGTCTTGTAACGAGTCTGCCGTTGCGCCAATCAGTACGAGCTTGTCTTTGAACGTCTGATTTTTGATATGAAATCGCCAGTTATTTGGCTGGAGTACATGCCAAAATGGTACCCGTTTGAATGTACCGGGAGAACCGTAGAAAAAAATATAATTGCCCCGAACTTGGGAAAATGATACTTTAGCTGCCCGTAAAGTTGCCTCTGCAAAGGAGGGAATTGTTGGGAGTCCCAGAGGTCGAAGTACTTGGCTACTCAAGTCGTTGGCTAACCGATAAATCTTACCATCCGAATCAGGCAAGAAATTGATTAAACCCCATGAGTTGGGCGGTGCTTGAAATACTGGATTGGGGTAAATAACTTGAGATAACTGTGGGGCTGTTACTCCGTCAACTTTTGCTGGATTAGAAGAGGCAAAACTAGTTGCGAGAATAACGCGATCGGGGTAGCGTTGTAACACCTTCTGCAACGAGAAATCATCGGCGACTCCATACCGCGTCGGACTATCTAAAAGGACATCTACTGAAACGGATTTAGCACCCGCCGCCATCAAGTTTTCAATGGCCTTGGCGTAAGCAGTACGTTGCCAGGGCCAGTTTTGAATTAATCCTAAGTCTTTGTAAAGCCTTGGGTTGGATTGGAAGTATAGTTTACCCTGACTCAAGGAGTATTCATCAATGTCTAATATAACTATATTTTCTGGTGGTTTCACCTGACCACGTAGACTAAAAAAGCCAGAGAGAGACTGGTGTTCTAGTCGTTGCGCTAAATCTAGGTTAAATCCAGTTGCTATCGCGCCTGAGAGCGCCCACAACCCAATCAGCCAGTTACCCCATTTGGTTGAACTTTTGGTCATTTTGTGAATTCTTCCTCTGGTGAGGATTTGGGGGTTCGGGAGTAGCCTCTTGAGGGAGTAGCCCCTGGCTTTAGTTTTGTCTTTGGCTCACGGATTTTAGTCTTACGGCTAGTCTGCTGTTGGGGTGTTGATTTTGGTTTTGACTCACGGACTTCAATCTTAGAGGGAGTCTGCTGTTGAGGTGTTGATTTTGGCTTTGACTCACGGACTTCAGTCTTAGAGGGAACCTGCTGTTGGGGTGTTGATTTTGGCTTTGGTGTTGGTGTTAAGGTATTGGTTACTACCTTGGGGATAATCTGCTTGTTCGGGCTAAAAGTGGGTCTGCTGCGGCTTTGTTTCTGTGGAGAGGTGGACAGCTTCGTGGGGCTCAGAGTTGATCTTGAAGTTAGAGAACGAGTTTTTGCGGCTGGGGGGGCTATTTTGTCAATTTTTTGTAAAGTTGGTAGGGGTTTGCCAAACTTATTAATTAAGGAACTATTGCGACGACGAGCCAACCACTCTTGATCGGTGAGTCGCCGAACTGAGGCGCGAATTTTACGAATGTCCGTTTCACCGGGTCTAATTTTAACAATCTCTCCTCCCTTAACCTGAAACTCTTCTGGCTGATTGGGAAGCTGTATTGACATCGTTCCTTCCCAAGTAAAAAATTCAATAGCTTCGTTTGGCGCTTGGGGAATTTTTACATAGATAGTGGTACCCCGAATTCCAGCAATTCCTCCGGGTGTAATTACCTTTGCAGGCACATGCTGCCCTGGATTTACCCACGTAATCATCTCACCGGCACTGAGGTTGAGCTGGTTGTCAGGCTGTAAAGTCAAGACTGCATCACCACCAATCCGAAATGCCAGTCCGTTCTTCAGGTTGATTTGCGCCAGTGCCTTTCCTTCGGTACGAATTGTTTCACCGATTTGGAGTCCCATTCCTTTCTCGGCTGGAATCTCACGAGTAGCCTTCAGCCTCCGCAACCAAACGGGTTGGGACTGAATTTCACTAATGGTTGCAGGTGATGAAGCCGAGGATGTTGGACTAGGAGTTGCAGGTAATTTTGTCGGTGATGACGGTAAAGGCTGCTCAGACGTACTGTTTGTACTTGGAGATGGGCTTGTCACTTTGGGCACAGAAGCTCGACAGCCAGACAGAAAGCTGGCTAAGGTTAGACTCACCAGTCCATAGCCAAAATAACTCAATCGTTTCATTCTGCTACCATAGGTGTCATGAGAGGGAACGTCTCCCATAAGTTTTACAAGGGTAAACATTCAGTTATTCAATTTCAATTTAGTAAAAAATATATTCACCAAAGATTTTGACAGTTACGGCAATTATTAAAGGGGTTACTAAGTACAAAATTAGTCCATCCCCATCTGTTACAAGGTACAATACTCATAGTTGGCTATGCCTGAATACAGACGGCTATTGAAATACTCTTTTATTCATTGGTAAGAAATAATTTCATTTTTAGCAGTATTTTTCTAAAGGACTTATTCCTGGGTCATATTTATCAGGTTACCCCAAGAGAGTTGAAGGTTAAAATCGGGTTTGGACTTTCATGCATTCAGTGCGATAGCGCAAGCGAGAAGAGCAAAGCAGCTTGCAAATCTCATAGGTTGGGTTGACGCAAGGAAATCCAATATCTATGTTGTCATACTATTTCTGCGATCGCCCTATATTGGTATACACATCTATACATCAATGAGAGGATTCGCACAGAACACTTGTTGGCTCATTTGCTGAGGATGGTGGCGGAAGATGTGATAGCTAATGTATTGATGGTTTGTGTAGAAAAAAACTGTATCTATCACCCATATCATGGGGGTGCAGATATTGTTTTAGAGTCTGAACGTGTTGCAGATAAGATGAAAAAAATGTATGCAGATTGGATTTTGAGCCATCCTGAAAAACTTTAAGAATAGCTATAAATTGGTCAGCTTTTAGGTTTTCATACCTCGAAGCTAACGAATCAAGTCCACAGAGCTTGATTGAATACCTGTTTTGGCTTCTACTTCAGCACTACGAGCCACAATGCGATGATAGGGTGCGTGCGATCGCTGCCGTTGCACCTCGCAGGTGATCGTTTCGACAACCATCTTGTTAAAAGTACTTTCTGGCCTCTCACACCTGCCTTGCTTGCTGAAGCAGGTCGGCAGGAATGCGGATAGTAACAGCCTCTCGTTCCCTAGTTGGATTTTAGGCAATCAGAATACGACATTATCTAGTGTAACTATTCTACTGAAGTCGAGAAAGAGTAGCATTGGGGTAATAATGACTCAAAATCTGCTCATATTTGACGCCCTGAGCGGCTAAATTACGTGCGCCCCACTGACTCAAACCCAATCCGTGACCATAGCCGCGACCACTAATTTCAAACGCCTCACCCATTGGATGCACGGCGAAAAGCGTACTTTTCAAGCCCAGGGCGCTGCGTAAATCAGTCCCGCTGACACGCCGTGTGCCGCGATCGCCTTCTACAAGCATGGTAACAATGCGTCCTTGGGGAGTCGTACGCTCTGGAGTCATCGATTTTACATTTCCTACCCCAGAAATTCTACGGCTGAGTTCGCGGCGGGAGAAGCTCTTTGTCCATTCATAAGAGGGTGTCCCCTGGTCATAATCAACAACACCCCGCAGATAGGGAATGAAGGGGCTTTTCCATATATCTTCCACATTTTCTGTATGTCCTCCAGAAGCGGCGTGGAAGGCGGCGAGAATCACTTGACCGTCGTAGGTCATCACCTGACCCGCTGTAGCCTGAACCGCTTGCTGGGTGCTTGGAGCTTCGCTTTCCATACCTTTATAAACTTGCCAGCTCGTCGTGTCACCCACATCGTAGACACTATTCCCCGCCGTGGAACGCTTATAGAGCGCGTAAGAACGGGCCGCAACGGCTTGCGCCTTTAAGGCTTCTAGAGGCCAATTCGCACTCATTTCAGCACCGAGAACGCTGTAGAGATATTGTTCTAAGTCAACATAATTGACAGCCGTCAACCCTTTGCTGGTAGGAACGAGTTGAGTGCGTCCCCGATACCAGCGTTTGCCAATCCAGACATAACCATCAGCCGTCGGCTCAATCCAGAGCAATTGCGATCGCCACTGAGCCAGCGCAACATTCTTCCCATCATCTTGGGCGCTGTAGCCGTTCATTGCCGTTAGTTCTCCGACCTCCTGACCTGCCGCATCCCGAACTAAAGCTTTAGTCGAACTACCTACTTGCACCTGCTTAACCCCATCTTCAATTGCCACTCGTAGTTCCAGTGCTTGAACTGGAGCCACTAAGACCATCCAGAATGACAAAGAGAGCCACCAATGACGCCCACCTGGCAAAATCATTGGCTTGAGAACAGATACAAGAGAGAGGGATAAACGTCTAAAGGGCATCTTTAAAACTTCCTTACGCGATGGCTGTTTTCGTTTTTAGGATTCACAACACTCTCACTCAAGACATCAGCTAGATTGAAGGGTTCCCAACACTTGAGCGAAAATCTCCGATTGGCTTGTCTCTGGCTCAGTTGCCAATACCAATTTCCTTCTCCAGAGTCCTACTCCTGTGGTTCAAATTCCTCGCCTATATTTAACATTGTTGACCTGCGATCGGCTAGTTATCCAGGATGATTTTTCCTGGGATGAGCTAGGGTGAATCAGCGTTCCCTATGACTGTTACAGTCGAAATTGTACGGTGCTGGATCTGTGTACTATAGGGATGAGATGTAATTCCCTATGTAGGAGTGAGGTAAAAGGCTAAACCTGTGCAAATTACTTTTTTTGGAACAAGCTCTGGAGTACCAACACGATCGCGCAATGTGTCTAGTGTTGCGCTACGTCTACCCCAAAGAGCAGAAGTCTGGTTGTTTGACTGTGGTGAAGGCACTCAGCATCAGCTGCTACGCAGTGACCTGAAAAGCAGTCAGCTCAGGCGCATTTTCATTACCCACATGCACGGGGATCACATCTATGGCTTGATGGGACTTTTAGCCAGCTGTGGTTTGGCTGGCAACATGGATCGGATTGATATCTATGGTCCTGCTGATTTAGAGGATTACCTTCGTGCTAGCAAAAGGTACTCTCAGACGCACTTTTCCTACCCGGTTCAGGTTCACGCCGTACAACCGGGAATCATCTTTGAAGATGAAGAATTTACCGTTAGCTGTCGCAGCCTCAAGCATCGGGTTCCGGCTTTCGGCTACCGGGTAGAGGAAAAAGACCGACCAGGACGATTTGACGTAGAAAAAGCCACAGCACTCTCCATTCCCTCAGGCCCGATCTATGGTCAACTCAAGCGGGGAGAAACCGTCACGCTGCCAGACGGCCGCCGGATTAAGGGTTCCGAGCTTTGCGGGGAGCCCGAAGTGGGTCGTAAAGTTGTTTATTGCACCGATACGGTCTACTGTGACAATGCCGTAGAACTGGCACGGAATGCAGATGTTCTAATTCACGAAGCGACCTTTGCCCACAAAGACGCTCAGTTGGCATTTGATCGCTTGCATTCTACCTCAACGATGGCAGCGCAAGTGGCTTTGGGTGCTGGGGTTAAGCAGCTAATTATGACTCATTTCAGCCCTCGCTATGCTCCGGGGAATGCGATCATGCTGGATGACTTACTTGAGGAAGCACAAGCCATTTTCCCAAATACAACCTTAGCCTATGATTTTTTAACCTACGATGTTCCTCGGCGGCTACCGAAAGAAATAGTTAATACAAACGCTTAGAGAGCATCCAAATACAAGTCCGCCGTTTTTACCGTGCTTTTCCAGGCAAAAGTGTGGTGTTATTTTTAGACAAGCTCTTAGTACAGCCAATCCTAATAGCGGTTTTCTATTGAGTAGAATACAGGTCTTTTATAGCGGCACGATATATCGTGTCTCTACTTTGTAGTACCTACCACTGAAAACATCTATAAAAGGGAGAATGAAGGATGGACTGTAAAGGAAAAATTTTTCATTTTTCAGCATGGTTAAATTTTTTTGGCTTCATTTAAGCGAAGCCAAATCTCATTGAGACGACCGTGACTATTGATAGTATTGTGCGGTATTGGTAACTCTGTATCTCGACTAGCGGATAAGTCTTCCTGTGCTTTTCCCTTCCCCTTAGCTTGGTTTAAGCGATCGCGAATCTCTCGCAACTGCGTCTGATTACTGATCGGCTCTCGCGGTGCTGGTATTTCTGTATTCGGCCAGGTGGGTAGATCGTTGCAGGGACAAAGTTCTGGTGGTAGCCCAATATTAATCATAGGTACGGGCATATCACAACGAACACAAGGTTCTATCAGCCACTTTGGCGTTAATAGCTCAGCAATCCTTTCGTTGGTTGCTTCTAGGTAACAATCACCGCTCTCTGGAGAGAGAATCAATTGCCAAATTTTCTCAAATTCCTCGCTGTAACGATCGCCTGCAATGACTGATTGCGGTAGCACAGCTGAGTCACCATTGTGAATCAAAACTTTTTTGCCTAGCTGAAACCAATAGGCTAGATAACGTTTTACTTGTTGTTCAGATGCCATGAATGGTATTGTACGCTCCGTGAGGAATTTTGGATGTTGAGAACTTTCTCCAATCCCTAGTTTGTTCTGATACTTTCATGGTAACGACCGAATTTAGTTTTGAATCTACTTTTGGAGGGGTGATCCCAGAGCACTGAGATTGAGAACATGTCCCCCGGTCACTAAGTATACGATGTTAGCAATGATACCTATCTTACGGACTAATTCTCCGAGGCGATCGCGAAATAATCTGCCAATCGGATAAGCGGGCACAACCCCCCAACCCGTCTCCTCTGCCACAAAAATTACACAACCTGCTGTTTGTACCAGACTGTTCAATAAATCTTGTAACGTTTTTTCCCAATCAGCCTCATTCTGTTCTAACAAATTGGCGACCCAAGTTCCTAGAGAATCGACCAAAAGACAGCAACTGCTATCCGCATAGTTTCGTATCGTTGCCGCCATCTCCACGGGCACCAAGCGTGTTGTCCACTCCACTGGGCGTCGCTGCCGATGCTTTTCAATCCGAGTAAGCCATTCTACATCATCGGGGTTAGCGATCGCAGTTGCCACATAAATCACCGGTTGGTTCATCTGCATGGCTAAGGTTTCTGCCCACTCACTTTTACCAGATCGTGCTGGCCCTGTTACTAAGATGATCCGAGGGGTATTAATTGTCATATCAAGTTCGTTTAGTGGCTTCGTTTATCGTCTTGTTGTTCATTGAGAAGGGGAAATTGGTGCAAGAGTAAACCTTCCCCTCTCCCTTTGGCAGGTTCAATGCAGTTAAAATGACCTCAAAATGAAAAAATTGCAACTCTCAAGATTGATTGGTGCGTTGGCCTCAAACCAGGGGGCTATGCTGAGATTAAGGAGTTGGTGATTTGAACACAGTGGTAAGTAATAACCATGAAACCAGAACTGCAACGGATCGAGACAGCTTTAAATCAATTGACGCCACCCCGACCGAGTGACAGCCCGAAGACATCCGCTACTGTGGGACACCAAACCGATCACCTTGGAGAAGGGAATGAACGCCATCAAGACAAGCGTGACCCTTCATTTTCGGTATCTGTACAGCCTTTCCCTGCCCGCAAGAACTCAATTAAGACGCCAACGCTGCCCAAACTGAAACCCGCTAAAATCAGTGAGCATCGTCACGCGGCTAACCCAGCCTTGGCGATGACGTTGCTCAAAGAGATTCAAGATATTGTCGCTCGTTGGCAAACAGAACTGCAAACAGCCGTGCGGAACATTCAAGACCTTTATATGGAAGGACCGATTATCGATGGCTGGTTAGAGTCTCATCCCCACGAAGCCCAAGAGGGAGTAGGGGCAGTACGCTTAGCAAAAGGCGATCACCTCATGGACTATGTGGCAGAAGTGGTCAATCAACCGGATGACAACGTAACTTATGAAACACCTCGTACTGGTTATCGCCTGTGTGGACTCGATGGGGATGGTCAGTTTTGGTCGCGACCCTGTCCACCCGATCAGGTTCCTAGTGTGAGTGTAGCGATCGCCCGGTATCAGAAGATTAAACAGTTAATCAGCCGTAAAGAAGAATTGGAAACTCGCCTCAGCCAATTGTCAGAAACTTTGGTTGTCATGCACGGTCATCTCAGCAAGGATTAAGGAACCGATACAAAATTCATACTTCATCGTTATGGCATTGGCCACTTCCAAAATACCTGTTTCTGTTTTAATTCCCGCCAAAAATGAAGAAGCGAACTTACCTGCTTGTTTAGAGAGTTTAAGCCGTGCGGATGAAGTCTTTGTGGTCGATTCCCAGAGTAGCGATCGTTCGGTTGAAATTGCTGAACAATACGGTGCAATTGTGGTACAGTTTCACTTTGATGGCCGCTGGCCTAAAAAGAAAAACTGGAGTTTAGAAAAT
This sequence comes from Allocoleopsis sp., assembly GCF_036703385.1. Classification (NCBI taxonomy): domain Bacteria; kingdom Bacillati; phylum Cyanobacteriota; class Cyanophyceae; order Coleofasciculales; family Coleofasciculaceae; genus Allocoleopsis; species Allocoleopsis sp. The sequence goes on from NZ_DATNPA010000342.1 coordinate 13,159, forward strand.
CTGCCGTTTCGCCATGAATGGGTACTGATTGTCGATTGTGACGAGCGCATCCCTCCAGAACTTTGGGAGGAGATTGAAGCGGCTATTCAAAATTCTGATTATGACGGCTACTACCTCAACCGCAAAGTCTTCTTCCTCGGCACCTGGATTCGTCACGGTGGCAGATATCCAGACTGGAATTTACGCTTGTTTAAGCACGAAAAAGGCCGATACGAAAATCTCAAAACCGAAGAAATTCGCAATACAGGTGACAACGAAGTCCACGAACACGTCATTCTACAAGGGTCTTCGGGTTACCTAAAAAACGATATGTTACATATCGACTTTCGGGATATTTATCATTGGCTAGAACGCCATAATCGCTACTCAAACTGGGAAGCCCGTGTCTATCTCAATCTCCTCAATAGTAAAGATGAATCCGGCACAATTGGTGCCAGCCTTTGGGGAAATGCCGTGCAGCGCAAGCGATTTTTAAAAAAATTATGGGTACGGCTACCTTTTAAACCAACACTGCGGTTTATTTTATTTTATATCATTCAGCTAGGTTTTTTAGATGGAAAAGCTGGGTATATTTATGGGCGATTATTAAGTCAGTATGAGTATCAAATTGGAGTTAAACTCTATGAGTTACAAAAATTTCAGGGACAACTCAATATTTCCCAAACGTCATCGGTAACGCCAACCCAGTCTATTGAAGTCTGAAGTATGAAGTCTTCTATAAGCACTCACCAAGTTCTTCAATGCCGTCAGTTCATCGCTAGAGTAGGTACTGCCTTTCCGCTGTTGATTCAGGACAGTTTGCCAAAGTGCGATCGCCCTCTCACAGTTTCCTGCCTGATAGTACTCAGTACCCTGCTGCACCCGCTGCTTTACCTCAAGAGACTAAGCCGTCGCAACCTCAACCTTGTCTCCCTTGTCCTCTCCCAACCCGTCAATTTAAGCTTGACAGGCTACTAGAACGGCGGCGTTGATTGAACACAGCAGACCTTGATTGATATCTTAAAGGCAAAATTTGCTACGTCAGTTGCGCCTCAGAACATTCTCATCGGACATAGAACTGTTAATTTTTCTTTTTTCCAGTGCAGAGCATCTATATGTTATTTCAAGCCCGATTCATCATTTTGTAAACGTTTCGTGTTGTTTTGTCCCTATTCCTTAACGCACAGCAACAGCCTGAAGGGATGAATACAACTAGCGGTGAGCCTTATCATAAATAAAGTTCCTCTACGGCCTCACTCTTAATTACTCCTACAAACGGTCTCCTATGCCGACTTACCCTGGTATTTCCAGCGAAGCCTTCAAACACCCCCTTGATCGACAAGCTGAACAAGCCTTGCGAAGTGTACCTGGATTTGACTTGGTCGCCCGTAAGTTTGTGGAATTTCTGTACGAGCGCCCTCAGTTAGTTTATCTGATGGGCAACAGCATCAAAGTTGGTCCTCGCCAGTATTCTACTCTCTATCGCTTATTTCGAGAATGCGTTCGGGATTTAGACATACATCCAGAGCCTACCCTATTTGTCGAGCAAAATCGTCAAGTGAATAGCTACGCCTTGGGGCAAGAGCATCCTTATGTCGTGGTGAACACAGGTTTGTTGGACTTACTGAGTGAAGCCGAAATCCGCACAGTTTTGGCTCATGAATTAGGCCACATTAAATGTGGTCACACCATTTTAATTCAGATGGGAATTTGGGCTTTGAATGCAGCCTCGATGCTCAGTGAGTTGACACTTGGTTTCAGTAATCTCATTAATAGTGGTTTAATTTTTGCCTTTTATGAATGGCGTCGTAAAGCGGAATTATCTGCTGACCGAGCCGCCTTACTGGTTATAGACGATCTCAATATCGTGTTGCAGACCATGATGAAAGTGGCGGGAGGAAGTTCTCAATATGGTCACGAGTGTAGTCTGAATGAATTCATCAGCCAATCGGAAAGTTATCAAGAACTTGATCAGGATGGTCTTAATCAAGTCTACAAATTTTTACTTTATAACGGCGGACAAGGTTCAATGCTGAGCCATCCTTTTCCGGTTGATCGCGTGCGCTACATACGGGAGTGGTCAACTTCAGAAGAGTATCGCCAAATTCGTCAGGGCAATTACCGACGAGTCACGAACGATGGATCTGTTGATGTTGCCTCAAACTCCTCCTCGAATGAAGCCGATACTTTGCGGCGTCAAATTGAGGAACTCCAACAGGAAATTAACCGCATCAAGTCTCGGTCGCAGAATTCATAAACTTCATAAAGGGCTTTCATGAGCAGGGATGTTCTATCGTCAGAAGGTCATTCAACTGAGACCCAGATCAATTTTAAAATGCTAGGGTTACCAGCTCAGCCATCTCAGGAAATGATCTATCCGTTTTTATTGAATCTTGTTAGGCAACAACCTCCAGAAAAAGTATTGTTAGAATTTAAACACTTGTTTCTTGATTATGAAGTTTCTGAATGTAATAAAGAGGCAATTCAAAGCCTATCCAAACTGATTTTAGCTAATAATGAAAAAGACTTTCGCCATACTTTAAAACGCTCTTGCTATATTCTTGTTAACAACTGGGATACTTCAAGAAACCATAGCGCCATTAAAGAATTAGTCGAACTTTTAGCAGATTTTAAAATTACTAAAAAAACTCTCTCTTCTAATTTGAAGCGTCTCAGGGTTTGGGTAACCAATTTTATTAATAGTCAAGACTATTACGAGCTTAAGTTATTTCTTAGCAAATACGGATATTCTGATAAAGCGCACTGGAGTAGTCGTTATACCTCCTATCTCCTGGTTCCTCAGTATACAAACCTCAATAACCCTGTGGAGCAACGAGAGGCGGCGAGAACTCTTTCCAAAAAACTAAAAGATAAGTTTAAGTTTGATTTGGCTATGTATACGGCACGTTCTGAATCTCCCGCTCCGCATGATAAAATCCATCAAAACCCTACGGCACTTGGCGATGAGGTAATTCGTTTTATCAAAATGATTGTAGCAAAACGTGGCACCTTTAGTCATGAGAATTTAGCCAACATTTTTCTTAAGCAAACTCAAGAATTGACTTATAAAAAATTTAAGATTTCTTTGCAAAAATATTTGATTTTTTCTGTAGCTAATAAAGATTTTGTCGAAATATTTAATCAAAAACTATCAAGGAAATTGGAAAAACTTTATGAAAATCATCACGAAGATCAGGTGAATGATGCTTTGCTCTTAAGAACTAGCAACCGAGTCATTGAATATTTGACAACTGAAGACCAACATGGACCTTCTGGGCTATTTATGTTGCTGTTGTCTCGTGGAAATCCACTGACTCTGGTGGTCGTTCTTCTAAAAATTATTTTAATTTGCCCAAGTTCTCGAACTCATTTGGAGAACTGTATTGCTAAATTAATTCAATACTATGCCGATTATCCACCTGATGAATGTAAGTGGGTAGTTAATTTCTTTGAAGTTTTTAACATAACCTTTGCAATTCATGCAGATAACGTTCAATATAATTTGATCAAAATGGAGACGAAAATCTCCAGTGATGAGTCTGAAGCCCCTATAGACACTTACCGAGTTTTTTCTCAACTTCGGGATAGCACCACCGTAGAAGCGACTCCGGAGGCAATACCTACAGAAAAAATATTGCCTCATGCGTCCCAGCAAAATCCCTCCTTTTAACAAGATGAGGAGACGGGAAGACTTTCTCAACTCTTCCCTCAGGATGAGTAACTCAGCCTCAAGATAATCAACCCGAGCTTCATACGCGATCGCACAAAACACCTATACTTGCACCGACAACTTCCGCCAAAATACTCATTAAGCGAAATAAAGCAACAACACTAAGAATCACTCCGGTAGAAAAATAGGGGTTAAGGAGTCCCAGTACAGTTGTCTCAAATACTCCTAAACCACCTGGGGTTGGAATCACCAAACCCAACACCCATGCCAGACTAAAAGCAGTCAATAAAAGTGGAATCTGGTTGGGATTCACGGTAGACAGGGTAAAAAAGGTCACTAAGAATCCAGCCCCTCGCAGCCCCACAAAACCTAGTTCCCCCAACAACGGTACAAAGGGGTAGCGATCGAGTTGAAACGCCTCAGTATCCGTAGCTTTCCCCTTGAAGCGCCTCAACAACTGAAGCACCGGATTCAAGATTTTAGGATGAACAGCCAGTAAAATCCCAGCTAAGCCAAGAATCTGTAATCCCAAAATTCGGGTATCCCCTTGCATGTCTAGCCAATCCAGTTGGCTGCCTGTTAAGGCAATCAGTAAAGCAGCAGCTGCCATCAACAGAGGTTCCAGTAAGACACTGATTGTCGCCGCACTCAAAGAACCCCCTGCCTTGGTAACTGCCCAAATTCGACCATAGTAGTGCCACACATTACCCGGTAAATATTTAGCCACGTTGGTTTTCAGGTAAACCAGGAGCACCCAGCGGTATTGAATCGGTTGCTTGAATGATCGCAGAATCCAACTCCATACTAAGCCAGCCAAGATATGAGCCAGTAAGGTGATGGAAAAAGCGACAAACAGCATTGTCCATCCGGCAGCATTAATCTGAATCAGTGCAACTTCTTGCCAGTGTTCCTTGAATGCCTTTGCCAAAAAAAACAGGGTTCCGCCCAGAATTACCCAGCGTAGGTAGGGTTTGAGCAATGACCAGATTTTTTTCATTTTGAAGAAGTCATTTGTCAGAAAATAGGCCGTCTTTGGGGTGAACCTGTCGTCTATCTATAGTTAGAAAATACCACTTTTTCGGCAACCATCAGAATGTCTCCTTTGCTAGAGGATACCTTGTCCTCACTATCGATAACCTTGACAGGCATAAGGGAACGAGCATGATGCAACTTCCTTGTATAAGAGAGAGTTGCCGTCGTTAGGCTTGGCTCAACAATTGTTGCCATGCCCAAAAATTCTGATGTCTAAGCATAAGATGTCAGCTTTCATAAAAAGATACTCAGCTTAATCAAGGCTGACAAGGAGTATTACTTGGATGAAAAAATTAACTGTTTTCTTCAAACAGCTACAACTGCGTCAACTCTTGACAGCTTTTTTAGCAACAGTAGTACTGTTTGTAGGTACCGCGTGTAATAGCGGTAATGTTCAGGGTGCACGTCCCGGTAACCCTCCCGTTCAAGCTGGAGGTGCGAATAATCCTTACAAAGGTGGTGGAGACTCTAACACCAGCTATAGATTCTCCCCTGACCCAAAGGTGAATGGCAAAGCCGCTCAATCCAAGGGTGACAGAGCTGATTTACAAATCATCTCCAATCGGCTGATTGCTGTAAGCAATGACGCGCAATATCCAGGCGGAGCTGAGATGCAAGGGTTACCCGCAGACGAACAGAAACCGTTGCGGCGGATAGACTTGCAAGATTTTGAAACACCTGAACCGGGTGGACAAATTCAGCGTGAGTCAAACGTCGGCGATCGCATTAAAGATCGGTTAAGCACAGTTAAAGAAACATTTGGTGAAGCTGGAGATTTTGTCCGCGAGGGTGCCAAAGAATCCGCTCAAAAAGAGGTAGCCGCACCTAAAACAACCAAAGCTAATTTTTAATAATTAGCTTTAAATCTAATTCCAAGCTTCCACAGTCATGAGTTTCTTAAGTCTTGATGAAGCTACTTTTAAATATTGTGTTTCCTCAAGCTCCAACCTGTGATTGTTGTTTGAAAACAGCAACCCATTAATCCTTTAATCAAAACCCATCGGAGGAAAAAAATGAAAAAAGTCATAACTTGGTTGAAAAGTATCCGTGTGGATCGAATATTAACTGTGTTTTTGGCAGGAGTCCTGCTATTTGTTAGCACCGCTTGTGGTAGTACTAAGGTGTTAGCTAAAACAGCAGATGACGTTAGGGAAGAAGTTCCTAGCCGTGCTATAACCAACACGTACAAAGGCGGGATGAACGACTATAGCGATGTCGATCCCAGAAGAGATACCAGCGAAGCCAAAGCTAAAGCTAAGGCTCTCATCGAAAACGCTCAAAGTAACATAGACCGCAAGAGCGTTGACAGTCCTGAGCAATATGCGAAAAACTACCGTAGTGGCACCCCGCTTGGTGAGAGAGTACGACGGATTGGCGAAGATATAGGTGAGTCTGCGGAAGAAGTTGCAGAAGGTGCATCCAAGGGCGCTCAGAAAGGGGTTCAAAACATCAAGCAAAATGCTCAGAACGCGCCTGGCTATGTGAAGAGAGCTGGGAAAGAAACTGCTAATGTCGAATTCGAGGAAGCCCAATCAAAGGCTAATAACGGCAAATAACGACATGAGAGATACGGGGCGGGCAATAGATAATGCCGCCACAGCTGGGAAAAATATCGGTGATAAAATCCAGGAGGCTGCTCGAAATACTGCCGATTCAGTTAAGGGCAAAGTTAACAGAGATATTGGCAGAACTCAGCAAGCTGTTAAAGATATCATTGATTAGAAGCCGCTAAGGCTAAACCCAAAAATCCAAAAGTTCACAAAAACCCAGTCAATTGACTGGGTTTTGAATATTATTTGCTTCTTAGCGAAAAGCAGACTCCTCTGGAATAGAGAGTAAATAGCTATCACTAACATGATTGATGTCTTCACGTTGAAAGTGATTTTCTTCAAAAACCTTAGCGGTAACCAATCTGCGTTTACCGTTAATTATGATGTAAACTTCTTCAGAAGCACTACCTTTTAAAAGAGTTCCATTTTTAGTAAGGGGTGTTCCTTCTTTATAGCTACTGAGTTCTTCATCAAATATTTCCTTAACCTCACTATAGCTAAATCCATAAGCGTCGAACGTTCTTGAATCGGTAATCCATCTCCGTTCACCCTCCTGAATGAGAAACACTTCAGGGCCGCTACCCTTGACGAGCTGAATAAAATTACGATTAGGGATGAAATTGGTAGCTTGTTGCTCACCCACTTCTGATATACGGTTATGAATAGGCTCTGCCTTCACAGGAGATGGAGTGGCTACGACCGAAGAAAGTATGATCAGTGTTACCAATGAAACCATATTTTTAATATTCATACCGTCTTGCCCTGGTTGCTAAGTTCTTAATTCCTTCTTCAACCAAGTTAAAAATCATTTCCAAAACATTGAAGGATTTGGATTCAGAACCTCGACTGGCACAAAAAAAATTGATGGCTTGCCTTCTATTGTGGGCAATCAAGACATAACAGGTGTGTTGGTTCACCAAGTGTCATAATGAAGTTTTAAGGTGTCCTAGAGTGAGCAGAGAATCAAAAAACATCCCTGAGTGTGAGGCTCCTACTTTCTTTCCTATCCACCTCTCAAGAGCAACTGTTAACTAAAAGCTTTTCGTGGAAGGCAGAAGTAGCGCAATATGCCCCCACTGTTAGTGCAGCGAGCGTGCCCTTGGCGCAGCAACCTGGTCACTGCTCACGGGTCACTGGAAAGGTGAACTTCTTTCCCTATAAGGATTTCTATCTCCGATTACCCATTACCTATTACCCGTCTCAACGTTTAGGGGAACTATCATAGGAATGGGTTCCCAATCAAGCCTTGTCCCCCAATAAGGACAGTTGCAATTACTTGATGGCACGTTCTCTTCATACTCTATTCGATGCGATCGCCTCTGCCCGTGATGAGCGCGAACTACGACTCGCTGTCATGGATACAGTGGAGAAGTATTTTGGCGTGCAGCGATCGGGGATTTATCTGCTGAATGACCCGTCCCCCTTGGCTGAGGTCGATGTTCGCAGCATTCCTGAGGCTTGTGTAGAACGCAATCCGGTCTTGGGCTACGTGGTTGAACGTCACGTTCCAGCCCATGAGGGATTGGTGTTACCTCCAGAAGACTGGAAGCAGCTTTGTCCACGCCATGACCATGAACATGTGATGACCGGCCCCATCGTGAGCGGGGGCCGTCTGGTGGGAACAGTTAACTTTGCCCGTATGAGTGGCACTCCGGCCTTCAATGCGAACGATTTAGCGGATCTGAGCGCTCTATGCCTGCATTTGTCAGCGAAGTTCGCCACCCTACAGACCCAACAAACACGATTTAATTCCTCGCTCAGAAGCCGCTTAACACCGCGAGAACTAGAAATTGCTGAGTTAGTTGCCCAGGGACTGACCAATGTCGAAATTGGAGCAGCCCTTTGGATTCAGCCCAATTCCGTCAAGCAAGCCCTCAAACGCATGTTCCGTAAGCTTGAGGTTTCTACTCGCGCTCAACTGGTGGCACAACTCCAGGATGTTCTAGGTTCACGCCCAGTTACATAGGATGTTGTTGGCGAATTTGTGGGGGAAGTTAGCGGGTGATATCCTACCACCCGGATGATTAGACCTGTTTTGAAAGTCTCCTTTCATCCTGGAGTGTGAGCGTACCGCTCATGAACGTCTCTTGCTCTCATTCTATTTTCGCCCCCCTAGGGCGTGTCTTCAAACCCGGAGATCCCCCTAAATCCCCCTTAAAAAAGGGGACTTTGAGTTGATTCTCCTCCCTTTTTAAGGGGGGATGGGGGGGATCTTCTTCGCAAGACACAGGTAAATTTAGAGTTTGAAAACACGCCCTAGCCCCCCATGAATAAAAGGCTTCGTCCTTACTTCTCTCCCCTTTTAGGGGAGAACGAGAGGGGTGGAAGGAATAGAATTCAAAGTCCCCCAGAATTGGGGGATTTAGGGGGCTTTCCAGGATTTATGCAAGAGACATTCATGAGCATCTGCTCACACTCCAGGATGAAAGGAGACTTTCAAAACAGGTCTATTGTAGGGGCATCCCATGTGGATGCCCTATATGCAGACAGGGCAGGCACAAGACCTGCCCCGACAGCCGGAGACAATTGGGGGTTTGGAGACGTAAGGGATCAGACCTCTGGTTAATTGGCCAACCGATTCATTGGGTTCTTGGCAAACACCATACCAAGATATTACTCAAACATAGCACCAACCATCAGTTGCCAAGGAGCGGCAAAGACGTAGTAGATGATGCCTGTACCCAAGAGCAGGACTGCCAAACTGAAGAGCATTACCCAACGATCAGACGGTTCATACGTATCTTCGTCAATATCACGCCGTACCCCAAAATAGTGCTGAGTCGAAAGCCACACAGTTACCAGTCCTACTACGGCAAAAGCTAACCCCAGTTTCCAACTCATTCCAGTGGATGGCATCAGTGGCGCTTGAAACATCCTCATCCGCACAATCACGATGCCAAATCCCATTAACGAGATCGCACTCCGCATCCAGGCTAAATAGGTGCGCTCATTGGCAAGATGATCTCGAATGCGATCGGAACGACGACGTTTTGTGGTATTTTCTTCGGAGGGTGATGCACTCTTTGTCGGCGGATTGAATGTTAGCTGCATTGAAATAGCCTTAGATGCTTAGATGAACTGGGGTTGGCTTAACTTCACTCTATAAGGGCTTACCTGATAGAAGCAAATAGTATTTTTTGTCAGATGAATAATTAGAAGTGATTGAATGCTTTGCTCAGCCATTGAAGCTAGACATCAGAGAATTCAAGTCGAAGCTTTTCACCAGTTGGATTGCATCTTGGGGTAAATTTCCGATCGCACCCCACAACTGTCCGGCGCTGATCCCAAAGACAGACTGCAATACCAGCACGATCGCTAAAATTGTCACAATCAGCCCTAAACCAGCTTTTAAGATTCTAAATAGCAGCGTCACCAGCAAAAGTGACACGGCGATCGCTGCAACCACTAACACAGTCTGTGAATCTACCGACCCAATCCAAGAATCCATCTAAACCTCCACAAGGGGTAGTTAATCAAAGTAATAGCTTTCAATTCTTGGTACGGCGGGTTGACGAGGAAGAGCTTGCAGGTCAACCCACCTGTACCCATCTTATTTAATCGTCAACTTCCACGGCGGTTAGCGTGCTGGGAATGCGGGATTCAATAAATGCCTGCGATAGGTTGGGAATTTTCTCCTCATTGTCCTGGGATGACTTGAGCGCCGGAAGATTGAATTCAATGGCAGAGGTGTCAGCATTTCGGCGGGCGACTAAACGAGTACCGTCCAAAATTTTGAACACCGCTGGTGTTGACTCAATGCCTGCAACATTAATGCCACTGGGTAGGTAAATTCCCTGGCAATCCCAGCCTTCAGGAGTTGTCTCACCGTTTGCCAGGTAGTAGAGACTGTTATCGCCAGTCTTCGATTCCTCTGACGAGGCGGAACCCAAGATGCCGATTGTGTTCCCGGTTTCATTACTGCATTGTCCCCAGGTGACACCCGACTCGATCGCAGCTTTTTGCAAGCTCAACTCGTCAATTCGCTGTTGCACTTCTGGAGTAACATCCTGAGTTTCCTGGAGTGCTAACAAACCATTGAGCGTTTTTGTCACCTGAATATAGTCAGGATTTTTAGAGACTTTGGGTTGATCGGCTAGAGAGGGTTCGGCGATCGCTAGATTCACCACAAATATAAGTAAAACGAGCGCAATTTTGAACAGAGCCTTCATATCTTTACTCTTGTGATAACGAGAGAGGTTGTCTTGATGTTTTTATCTACCGTGGGATTCTGCTTGACAAGAATCCCTGAAAGAAGCATGAGTTCATCCTAGTTAGCCGCAACTTATCAGAGCAAATACATTTTTTTATTTAATTGATAAATTCAATTGATGTAAAACTGGGGAATGAAATTTACCCGCAAATCGCAGCAATGCTGCTATGGGTACTGGGGGTGGAAAAGTACGGAGCATAAAGCTTTAGAGGATTAATTACTTCAAGTTATCGATTTAACAAAAAAAAGTATTTGCTCTTATTGGTTAACCTGCGTACTGTGAAACTATAGCGAGTGCAGCACGAAGAGAACAAACGAAGGTTCGCACTCATAAAGGCATTAAATGAAGAAGTTGCAAGAGGTAACCCATGAACTCAGCTCCATCTACACAACCCAGTATCAACGAATCGCAACAAGCCCCTGTCGTCCTGAAACAGCCACAATCTGGAAAAATTAAACCCCCTGAGAAGAAGCCCTTAACCTTTGGTCAAAAGGTGGCAGACAAAATGGCAACTAAAGTGGGTTCTTGGGCGTTTCTGATTGGACAATCGACGATTCTGACTGGATGGGTTGGCTTAAATCTGATGCCCGGAGTGCCTCACTGGGATGAGTCTCCCTTTATTCTGCTAAACTTGGTGTTCTCGTTTGCCTCTGCCTACACGGCTCCGGTTGTCTTGATGAGCCAGAATCGCCAGTCTGAAGAAGACCGGGAAAGCGCTAATCACAATTACCAAGTAACTTTACAAGCGGCTCAAAACCTCGAACTGCTGCACGAAAAGCTCGATGCTCAGTATGCCAAAAAACTAGACGAACTAATTGTGCTAATCAAGCAACAACAGCAAGCTTCCAACGAAGTCAAAGTGGTGTTCGTACCGACTCAACAGATGAATGAGTTTGAGCATCGCTCTCACAAGATTGCAACGATGTCTATTCTCAATCCCCACTCAAATAAGCAGGCTTCGTGAATTTTGTCAAGCATCTGGATGATGTCGAATTAACTGTCAACCACTAAAAATACTCTTAACGCCTTTAGTATTTTCGGGACTTATCTAACAATCCCTACGTCATACGCAAATGAAAGAGGAAGTTGTGAGAAGCATTCCCTTCAAGACATCTCTCACACTCTAAACAGGATTGCTACAGCGTCACCCAAAAGCCCGGACTTTAGGCAAAACAGAATTTAGAGCATTAACTGACATGAACGGACTTATCACGGCAATTTCAACCGGCTTTACCGCCTTCACCGCAACCAACTTGGATGACATTTTGATTTTGATGTTGTTCTTTTCCCAGGTCAATGCCATCTTTCGCAAACGCCACATCGTTGCCGGACAGTATCTTGGCTTTGCCGCCTTAGTTCTCGCTAGCCTTCCCAGTTTCTTTAGTAGTTTGTTGTTGCCGCGTCCCTGTATTGGGCTGCTGGGGTTGGTTCCGATTGCGATCGGCATCAGCCGTCTGGTAAATTCCGATGAAGAAAATGAGGCTGAGCAAGAAGAAACACCAACTCAATCCGCTTGGTTTAGCAGCTTCATCTCACCCCAGGCGTATAGTGTGGCAGCGGTAACCTTTGCGAATGGTGGCGATAACATTGGAATTTATATGCCGCTGTTTGCCAGCTGTACCTGGCAAAATCTAGTTATCATTCTAGGAGTATTTTTCTCGCTAGTGGGTGTGTGGTGTCTTGCCGCCTACAGATTGACTCAAGTTCCTGCGATCGCAGACAATTTGACTCGTTATGGCAATTATCTTGTACCCTTTGTTTTGATTAGCTTAGGGGTGTTAATTCTCGTTGATAGCGGCACTTTAGAAAATCCAGGATTGGCAGTGCTGACGCTCGTGATTAGTGGTCTTTACCTGATGAAACTAGTAACAACGATTAGCCAAACGCTACAAGCCCAAGTACCAGTCTTGAAAGTTCTGAAGTAGACAAGCGGTGTGCAAGCTTAAACCGATGTTTTTTCTCGCACATCTGACTTAAGTCAAATGGCACTGAATTAAGGGAAAAGTGATCGTTGTTTGGGAAAAACCCAGATTGGGGGGTCTTCCCCCCAACCCCAAAGGGGACCCCGATGCCCCCCAAACCCCCCACTGGGGGACGTTAGCGAAGCGGGGCGCGTAGCGCACAACGCTTCCCCCAGACCCCCTCCGTAAGGGTTGATAGGTGAGGTATGAGAGTTCTTAAGTCAGTGCCATTCCACTTAAGTCAGAAGCTCATTTCCAAATTTTGCACCCCATTTTTAGTTGCAATGTCCAGTAATCTCAAAGTTAAGGAGTATTCCATGAAATTTCTCAAAATAGCTCTCGTCGCGATCGTGCTTCTAGGCAACCTGATCATTGCCCCTCCCTCTTGGGCAGGTAAGGACTTCACCAAAGGAGCGGATTACGCCGAAGTCACGCAAGCCATCAATCAATTAGTGCAAGCCAAGGACAATCCAGAACAAGCAGGTTACACGCCTGAAGCCTATCAGCAAAGGCTCAGCCAGTTGCAACAGCAGAAGTACGTAATAGAAACGGCTCGAAAGCGGGCGCAGTGCCATAACGAAACCACCGGGACACTAGCGGTGTATGCCAATAAGCCGAAGAAGTCTCCAACACAACTCTATTACCTGGCTGCGGGTGAGGAAACCGATGATGATTGGGATTGCGATGGATATTATCTACCTGCGGGAACTCAGGTGGTTCTCGGCCCCAATGCGGAAGCACAAGCGTTAACGGAACCCCTTGCGGTCAAGTTTGTAGATGGAACTCAATCGATTGTCAGAACAAATCCTGCGACGGGTGCAATTGAATTGAATGTGGCTCCTGCTCATGTGTTTAAAGTGGGTGAGACCAATTGGACGATTCCTAGCTTGTCTCAGGCAGATGTCAATGCCCAAACTCCTAGCCCACAAATTATTGACTAATACTGAGTAGGAGAGCGATTTTTTTCGGGGGAGATAGGCACAACGCGAGCCAATTTCAGTCCCAACGCTTCAGTCTGGACAAGTCCTGATGAAAGGATAATGCCACATTTCAGCATGGTAACCGCATTGCTGAGTTGACTGACTCGTTGGGATGTCGCATTTTGTATCTATAGCAAAAGAGCAAAAGGCACCGGAGATGAGAGTGAGGAGGCAGACCGGAGATGAGAGTGAGGACAGAAGGCAGAAGAGAAAAGATTGACGGGTCTTTCTCACCTATTTGATTTAGTGCAGGAGAATGTCAAAGTATTACTAAGTATGACTAGCTGAAAAGCAAAAGCACAAGAATCAACATGAAAATTCTATTTGTTGCCGCCGAAGCCGCGCCCATTGCCAAAGTCGGTGGTATGGGGGATGTTGTGGGTGCATTACCCAAAGTCTTAAGGCGGATGGGGCACGATGTGCGTATTTTTATGCCTTACTACGGTATGCTGCCGGATAAGATGAAAATCCCTTCAGAACCCATCTGGAAGGGATATGCCATGTTTAACGATTTTTCCGTCTATGAAACGGTTTTACCCGGTACGGATGTTCCCTTGTACCTGTTTGGACATCTCGCCTTCTCAGGTCGCAATATCTATGGGGGAGAAGATGAAGACTGGCGGTTTACCTTATTTGCCAATGGTGCCGCTGAGTTTGCCTGGAACTACTGGAAGCCGGAAATTATTCATTGCCACGACTGGCATACTGGCATGATTCCGGTGTGGATGCACCAAGACCCCGATATTAGCACCGTCTTCACGATTCACAACCTCGCCTATCAAGGGCCGTGGCGCTGGTACTTAGAGAAGATTACTTGGTGTCCTTGGTACATGCAAGGTCACAACACAATGGCGGCGGCTGTTCAATATGCCGATCGCGTGAGCGTGGTTTCTCCAACCTACGCCCAGCAAATTAAAACAGTTGAATATGGTGAAACCTTAGAAGGCTTGATGTCGTTTATCAGCGGGAAGATAGTCGGCATCGTCAATGGCATTGATACCGAAAGCTACAATCCAGAAACAGATAAGTACATCCATGAAAACTTCACGGCTGATACGATTGAAACACGCCGTGGCAATAAAATTGCGCTGCAAGAAGAAGTTGGCCTACAGGTGAACTCCGGTACCTTCCTCACGGCAATGGTGACCCGGTTGGTAGACCAAAAGGGCATTGACCTGCTGATTCAGGTACTTGATCGCTTCCTGGCCTATACAGATAGTCAGTTTATTCTATTGGGGACAGGCGATCGCTACTATGAAACTCAAATGTGGCAGATGGCATCCCGTTATAAGGGTCGAATGTCCGCCCAACTCCTCTACAACGATGCTCTCTCCCGCCGCATCTATGCAGGTAGCGACGCCTTCCTGATGCCTTCACGTTTTGAACCCTGTGGCATCAGTCAAATGCTGGCGATGCGTTACGGTTGTGTCCCTATTGTGCGGCGCACTGGGGGTCTTGTCGATACCGTCTCTCACCACGACCCCGTGAACCAAACGGGTACCGGCTACTGCTTTGACCGTTATGAACCATTAGACTTCTACACGGCAACAGTTCGTGCGACTGAGGCATTCCGCTTTAAAGACCAATGGCAGACTTTACAGCAGCGAGGCATGAAGCAAAACTTCAGTTGGGATAAATCAGCCGTAGAGTATATCAGGATGTATAAAGAGATCTTGGGGCTGCCTCAAGATGAACCCGTAGAAACTCAACAAGAGCAAACGCTAGCAGGTGTGGTTGGCTAGTGCCGCTTTCGCTCCAAGTCAAAGGTTAAAGTCTTTTGAGCGTCAGTGTTCAACCACTTGTAGGCTGGTGACTGAGTTGTGCCAGCCTTCACTCGCAACATCTTTGCTCAACCATGCCTACCCGATAGGATTGGCTAATGACTACCCCGACAAAACTGATCAACCTGTTTGAATATCAAACCCTTGCCTCCCAGCAGCTATCGCCAATGGCGCGGGACTATTACGCCAGTGGTTCTTGGGACGAAATCACGCTTAGAGATAACCGTGCCGCTTTTGAACGTTTCAAACTTCGTCCTCGCATGTTGGTGGATGTGAGTCAACGGGATTTAAGTACCCAAATTCTCGGTCAATCTCTGCAACTGCCTATTCTCATCGCCCCGATGGCCTTTCAATGTCTAGCTCATCCAGAAGGAGAAATCGCTACAGCCAAAGCGGCGCAGCAGTTGGGGACGGTGATGGTATTGAGTACACTGGCAACCATGAGTATGGAAGATGTGGCTAGTGTTAGCAATCAAACCCCTCAGTGGTTTCAGCTTTATGTGCATCGCGATCGCGGTTTGACTCGGGCTTTGGTAGAACGCGCCTATGCGGCAGGGTTCCAAGCGCTTTGCCTAACGGTTGATGCTCCTGTGTTGGGTAAGCGGGAGAAAGATATGCATAATCAGTTTATTCTACCGCCAGATATGGAACTGGCTAATTTGTCCACGTTGGCTAATCTAGAAATTTCTTCCCAACCTGATGAATCGGGTTTATTTTCCTATTTTTTAGAGCAGATTAATCCAGCTCTAACCTGGTCGGATTTGGAATGGTTGCAATCGCTGTCACCGCTGCCAGTGGTTGTTAAAGGAATTTTGCGGGGAGATGATGCGCTTCGGGCGGTGGAACATGGTGCCAAAGCGGTGATTGTTTCCAATCATGGAGGCAGACAATTGGATGGTGCGATCGCATCCATTGATGCCCTGAGTGAAGTCGTCGCAGCGGTTGGGGATCAAGTAGATGTGCTAATGGACGGGGGTATCCGACGGGGTACTGATATCCTTAAAGCTTTAGCATTAGGGGCAAAAGCCGTGCTGTTAGGACGCCCTATTTTGTGGGGATTAGCTGTCGGAGGAGAGGCAGGGGTAAAACATGTACTTGAGCTTTTGTGCAATGAACTCGATCTGGCACTGGCTTTAAGTGGTTGTGCCAATTTACAAGATATTGACTCCAGTTTGGTTGTTCGCTTTTGATTAGGAGTCCAATCAACTATGAAGGATGAAGTCAAGATAAGATCCTTCTGTTCTATTTTGCGGTTCTTCTAATCTTCAGCCAAGCCACAATCAGAAGTGAGGATGTATGTCTCGTCTGCCTAACCAGCACCCAATCTTTAACCGTTCCGTCTTCTGGACGGTGTTCTTGTTCTCAGCGGCCTTATTTGTGCCTTGGGTATTAGCAGAAACCCTGCCAGACCG
>NZ_DATNPA010000343.1:0-8202 GCF_036703385.1 Allocoleopsis sp.
GCATCGGGGAACTCCGACTTAAACAAATTGACGATCGCAGCAATTTTGGTCGTAAATTCTAAGCTTCTGGCTTGTTCAACTGCATTCATGCCAAATCTCCTCAAGTTAAGGGCTATTACAAAGAATGCTTAATTATTAAGACAATTTAAGGCAAGTGAACTCCATTCTGGGGCAGGATTTCTGTTATGTTGTTATTTCTTGACAATTAATCCCCACAGGAGTAAGGCTTGCTCTGGCATCCCACTCAGGGTTAAGCTCAAACCACAATCGACGGTGCAGGAAACCAACGTGTCTATAAGTGAACAATCAATCGAGGCTGGGTCGCTGAAGTGGTTCTATCGGGAAGCAACCCCAATTGGTAGAAGCGAGGAGTTGCCTGTGCTGCTGCTGCATGGGTTGCCCTCCCATAGTTATTGCTGGACAGCACTGATGCCCGATTTAGCGGAAAAAGGGTTGAGAGCGATCGCACCGGACTGGATTGGTTCGGGTTTATCCGCAAAACCTGACAAACGAGACTTTGCTTATACTCCCGATGCCTTTATCAGCGCCTTGGCAGAGTTTCTCCAGGCACTCTCTATTAAGCGATTTCATTTGGTTGTTCAAGGATTTCTCGCTTCTGTTGGCCTTCAGTACGCCCTGCGTTACCCTGATCAGATTGAGCGCCTCGCCATTCTCAATACACCCTTAACCTCTGACGCCAAATTACCCTGGACGATGCAGCAGTGGGGATTGCTGTTTGTGGGAGATATGTTAACGCAAGACCCTCTATTAGTTGACCGAACATTGGAAGGGGGTAGCCGTTACCGGATTTCAGACAAGGATTTAGACATTTATCGTAAACCCTTCCTCAAGAGTTCCGATCCGGGGCGAAGTCTAGTAGCGACAATCAAAAATATTCAGATGAAGTCGTCAATGGCAGAAATTGAATCGGGTTTTCGCAACTGGAAAAAACCCACTTTGATTGTATGGGGAATGAAAGACCCCTGGCTTCCTTTTGAACTTGCACAGCAATTTGCTAAGGACATTAAAAACGTGGAACTTGTTCAGATTGAAGAAGGTGGGCATTATCCTCAAGACCATTGGTCGGCAAAAGTTAGCGAATCTCTTCTTCCTTTTTTAAGGCGTCAAGCGTTGTGAAGCTACTAATTCCTCAGGCTTAAATGACCCATAATATCAAGTTCGTATTAGCGCTTTACCTTGGTTGCATTCTGGTCTGGGGATAAAATTTTTATTGTCCAATCTAAATGAATTTTGATACCATTTGAACAAATATCTTCCATCGTTCTATGAGTTCATTGATACAGACTAAGGACAAAAAAACTCAGACCTTTACAGCAATCCTTTATTGGGAAGAGGATGTTTACGTTGCTGAATGTCCAGAGGTAGGAACGGCTAGCCAGGGAGAGACGATTGAAGAAGCCATCATTAATTTGAAGGAAGCGACTGAACTGTATTTAGAAGAGTTCCCGTTTCCTGAAACTGCACCTCGTCGGTTGCTAACCACATTTGAGGTAACTAGTGGATAAGCTACCACGAATACAGGCTTCTGAAGTTATTCGTGCCTTGGAACGGTTAGGCTTTGTTCGAGTACGGCAACGGGGGAGTCATGTAATGAAAGAAAAAACAACTTGTGGAGGAAAGGGAAGAACAGGAAATAATTGAAGTGGGTTGTGTTGTTCCACTACATCGCAAGACCATAGCTGTTGGAACACTCAAGAGTATTCTGAATCAAGCTGGAGTTTCTGTTGAAGAGTTTCTGGAAAATCTTTAGATGTACAACCTCTTGTTAAACAGGTTTTAAACACTGGTTGCGATCAGTTATGCTGGTGCCGTAGGCAATCGCGCTCTCTCTCCAAAATCCGATCGCGCTGGTCTTCATTTTTCTGTAAGCTTCCAGACACCATCCCAATCACCGGAAGGAGGATTTTGGAGACAGTATTGACTTCGCTCCATGTAGAGTTGTGCTGCCTTGTCTTGAGGATCGATTTCTTCAATAATAGTGGCAAATTCACTCCAAGCTCTGCGAAACTGACGCTTGAGGTAATATTCGCGGCCTTTATGGTAAAGCTCAATTACCTCTTGTTGTTGCTGAGAAATTGGGTCAGAACGTAAGCCCACAACTTCGTAAATTTTGATGGGTTGGCTCTTACCTTTAAGGTAAATATAGTCTAATTCTCTATATTGAATCAAATTTGCACAGGGCGAAAATGTATGTTCGCTAATAATAATATCGCAGCCGTATAGTTTAGTAATTCCTTCTAAACGAGAGGCAAAATTGACGCCATCTCCAATTGCAGTAAACTGCCCATATCGGCTGGAACCCATATACCCTGCGATTACGGTGTCGGAATTAATCCCAATACCGATTTTGATTTCGGGCTTACCGTATCTAATACGATGAGAATTAAGATTTCGCAGCCGATCACACATTTCTATCGCACTTTGTACTGCCATCCAAGGATGATCGGGCAACGGCAACGCTGCGCCAAAAGTCACCATCATCGCATCGCCAATATATTTATCTAGAGTGCCTTTGTACTTAATAACGGGTTCTACCATTACTTCAAAATATTCATTGAGAAAACTAACGACCCCTTCCGGTTCCATGTTTTCGGTTAAAGTTGTGAAGCTACGAATATCTAAAAATAAGACAGAAATTTCTCTGCGATCGCCTCCTAATTTTGGTTCTTCGCTTTGGAGTAACTGTTCTACTAAATCCTGACTCATGTAGCGATACCCCACACTCTTCAATCGCTGAATATCGCTAATTTCATCAATGACAATTAAAAGCCCACTCAATTGATTAGTGTTATCAGGATTTATTTTGGCAGTAATTGATAGATTAACACTACGTTCATCGCCATCTGGTAAAATTAAAGTCTGTTCAGGATAGTATTGCTGATGATCTTCTTGATTAGTTGCTTTTAAGGCAGCTTTAATCCATTTAGAAAAATTACTTTCTTTTTCTTTAAATTGAAGAATTTCAGTTATTAGGATTCCTTCAATTTTCTCTTGATTGTTCAAGCCTAAAAGCTCTTTTGTCCGCGCATTTAAGGCAATAATCCGTCCTTCTTTATCTGTAGACAATATCCCGGCTGACAAGTTCTCTAAAATATCATTTTTTCGTTGATCGCTTTGCTTAACTTTAGAGAATAACATGGCATTTTGAAGAGCAACACCTGCTTGAATGTTGAACGCCTTCATGAATTCTTGATCGGTGCTATCAAAACTTGCTTGCCAGCACTCCGGTGCTTGAGGCCAGTTGGCAGGATCGTAAGGAGGAAATTCACCCTGTTTCTTTTTATTCACTAATTGCATGACACCAATCAGCTCACTATCGGCATTAAACACAGGCATGCATAACAAGCTACAGGTGCGATATCCTGTTCTCTGATCGGTTTGTTTGGCATTACTAGCTCCAGCTTCAGAATAATCGTACAAGTCAAACCATATATTGAGGGTTTCACCTCTGAGAGCTACTCTACCTAAAAAACTATTTACTGATATCGGAATACGAATTTCTTGTAGAACGCCATTGATAGGTACTTTTGTCCACAAATCGTTGCGATCGCTGTCAATTAACCACACAAAACTTCGATCGGCATTAGTCGATTGCTTGGCTTCCTCCATGAGCCTCTTAAAGGTTTCTTCCAGATCTAAGCTACTGTTGTTCACAGCAGCGATTAAAGCTTGAGCAGCTTGTTGTTTCTGCCTTGCCTGTCGCAATGACCTTGATGATTCCATAATTAGGCGAATTGATGAGGAAAGCTCTTCAAGAATAGACTCATCTTCAGTCGTGAAACTCTTAGGGTCAATTTTCTCCTCTAAGGGAGCATTGGGGTCATGCGGGAATTTTAATTTATTTAAGAGTTGGACAATGGCAATTACATTGCCCTGTTCGTTTAACACAGGTATAGCCAGCATTGTATAGACGCGGTACCCTGTTCTTTCGTATTGCTCTTTTGCTGCATATGAACGCGGATCATCAAAGAAATCATAGGGAATATTAATAACCTGCTTTGTCGCTGCCACCTCACCCGCAATTCCTTGACCGATAGGGATACGAATTTCTAGGGAGTCTCCTCCCTTATCTTTAGGAACGATTGACCACAGTTGGTTTCTCTCTTCATCCACCACAAAAATGGTGGTACGATCAGCCCTCAAGAGTTCCCCTGTTTTTAACGTGATGGAACGCAATATTTCTTCCAAGAGGTCATCAACCCCCTGTGCATCCATCAGGCTATCTAACATCGATAGGGTTTGGTTGAAAATTTCCAGTTTTTTCTCTATCTCTGTTATAACTTGTTTAAATGTGTTCCTCGTGAGAGGAGCAAGAAAAGCTGAAAAAGTTCCTTGTGTTGATGCTAATGTACTAAGAAATGATGGCTGTTGTTCTTGCAAGTCCCGCTCTTCAATGCGGGTAGGAACATCTCTACCACTTGCTTGACGGGCTTCCGACGCTGGATGATTCAAGTCAGGGAAATCCTGAGCGGAAATTCCGAATATTGCAGCAATTTTCCACAAGACTTCATCCGTTGTTCTCCTTCCCGCTGGCCTTGTAACTCCACGTAGAGGAGCTGCCTCTGCCGCCTTTTTAATTTCTTCAAATGCTTGTTGTACTTCTCGATTTTCGCGCTCTTGGCTAGCTGTCAAAAACTGATAATCTTCAACACTCAGGCTTTTACCCACAGCCCATTTTTGGGCATCTCGCAATGCCTGTCCTCGTAACAAACATGACTCATCCTGGCACTTAGACATTAACCAAGCTAGTAGGGCTTCAGCATAAGGGCGCAGATCTGCCAATGCTCTGTCAACCCAATTCTGGTCAAATACGGTGGCGTAGATGCGGTTATAAACTCTTAAGTTGCCGAGTTGCTTAACGACTAATCCTGAAAGCTGTAGTTCCATTCGATCAGGGCTGTCTTCGGCGACTACTTCGCCATATTGCAAGATTTGTTTATATATTCCTAACAATCGAGCCGTGCGCTCTCCACGTCTTAAAAGGCGATCGCGTATCGTTCTCAAATGCTCTGGCTCATCTTGGGATTGCCAGTTTTCAATCAGGCGCGATCGCACCACATGCTCAATCCATGCCTTTTCTTCACCGTCTAAGATTGGAGATTCGGCAGCCAACACAAATTGACAGAGTTTTTGAGTTAGAAATGGTTGCCCTCCTGTCCAAGCCAAGACTTGCCGCAACAGGTTTAGGGGATTGCTGGCTTTAGGCGCTAACCCTTGAGCAAGAGACTCGGCTTCATGGAATTGAAAGCCACATAATTCTATGGCGCGACCAATATTGAACGGAGTCCGGTTTTTATCTTGAATTAAATCCGATGGAGTTGCCACACCCAACAGTGCAAACGTGAGGCGATTGTATTCAGGATTGTCGGCACGGTTGTTGTAGCAGGATCGAATAAAGGCAAAAAAATCGTCAGTTGGAAATTTGAGGGCGAGAACGCTATCGATTTCATCAACAAAAATAGCGATTGATTGGCGGACAGACACCAGCAGCACGTCTTTGATAAACTCATCAAGTCGCTGGACTGGAGGAAGAAAATCGCGATCGCGCCACCAACTCCGAAGATTGATTTCCAGATTGAAACTACTTACCAGATGGCGGACGATACCGGCATACCACTGATCTGGGGTAACTTGTTGACTGCCAATTGCCGTAATATCAATGGATGCACAGGCAACACCCTCAGCTTGCAAGCGGCGGATGGTTTGCACCCGGAGGGAGGACTTACCCATCTGTCGGCAATTGAGGACGTAGCAAAAGTCTCCAGCCTTCAAGGCATTGTACAGGTCTTGATCGGCTTGCCGCACAACATAGCTGGGGGCATCAGGCGGTAAAGCGCCGCCAACTTGATATTCATAGGCTGAGTTGGGTTGTATACTCATCAGTTAACCCCCAAGCGATTGGCTTCGGCACCGCCTAAAAGGCGATCGCTAAAATACCGCCGATACAAATCGCAACGAGGAATCACTTCATTTCCTTGCAGATGCACAATCCCCATACTTTCTAATTGAAACCCTTGCACCGACTCCAATCGAACTGGCTGACTGGCAGCAACAAGCTGTTTAACCGCGTCCACCAACTCCGGACGCTGCTGCAAATTCCATAAATGCCTGCGAAGATGATCGCCATAAATTCCCGCTTCTGTCGGTGCTTCTTGCAATAATTGTTCCAGCGTCATATCCTGTCGAGCAATATTGTAGAGTGCCACCCTCACCAAATAAGGATGTCCCCCCACCATTGCCATTAACTGCTCAACTTGAGTTGCATTCCAATTCAATCCGTGCCGCCGCGACAAATCCTGCACTTGTTGTGAGGTAAACTCTGGCAACTCAATGGGTAAACCAACATTAAATGGCGACTGATTGATATTCATCGGAATATAAACTTCCGTCGAATGCACCACCACCAACCGCAATTTCTTCCAAATCTCGCGATTCTTCGCTTCCTCATGCCAAGCGCGTAACATAGCAAAAAAGTCAGAGGCAATTTCGGGATGCTCGAAGACTAAATCAACTTCATCCAACCCCAAGGCTAAAGGCTTATCGATTTCGGCTAAGAGATATTCCTCAAAGTAAGCCGTGCAGTTATCCTTACTGCCAAAAATCTCATCCCAATAATCCCCTAACTTATTCGGTAGCCTCAGCCTGCGTCCAATACCGGCACAAAACCATTGAAGGAACTTATCCAAATCGGCAAACACTTTCCCATCAGCTAACTGAAAGCTCAACGGCACTTTCAAACAGCCTTTGGCTTCCGCTGAGTGAAGAATTCGCGCCATTAGCGACGTTTTCCCCATTTGTCGGGGTGCTTTAATGCGGATGAGAGAACCTGGTTTTGCGATCGCTTCAAAACAACGCTCTTCAATAGGAGGACGCTTGACATAAAATGCCGACGCCAAATCCACCTGTCCCCCTGGCAATTCGGGTTCTGCCACAGGTAACGGAGGGCGATCAAGACTCTCTGTTGTAGTTGTAGCGGTTACTAATTCCTCGGTTGAGTCTGCCGATTCTGTCGATTCCGCGGGAGTGCAAGGCTTTGCACCCTTACCATCCTCCGACAACAGACTCAGAAGTTCCTCTAAAATTGCCGGAGTGTCAGCAGGCGAGTTCCATTCCCGTTGTTGAGTCCGTTGCAAATAGCCGCGTAAGTCATAGTTAAGCGTGACTGGAGAATTCATCGGAAAGCACACCCGGATGGGCAAAATTCTAGGTTTGCCATTATGGCGATCGCGCAATTCTCTCGCCCGTCGCACCTCCTCCGTCACCATCTCGCTTGTCACTGATTTCTCCGACAGCAACAGCAAAAAATAATCCGCTTGCTCCAACTCTTCATCAATTCGCTGAGGCCAATTTTCACCTAACCGAATGCTTTTTGCTGCCATAAAGGGTTGGTATCCGGCGGCTTTTAAGGCTGTATAAAATTCCTCAGCCAAACTGCTATCCGGCGGTTGAGAACGGTAGCTGATAAATACCTTGGTGTTTTGAGAGGCCGCTTCCACAGATGACATAGGCATTAGTCTGTGCAAAAACAGATTTAATGGTGAGCCGTTTTAGCGTAATATACAAGCTATGCTGCCCCTATTCCTGTTTTTGTCAGCTGAAATTCGCCTCATCACTTTGTCTCTACCGGATGCTGACCATAAAACGGCAGTGCTTCTGACCAATGTGGGCGCTTGCCCTGTTGCCAATCCAAATAAGCTAGCTGTAGCAAACTCACAACCGATGTCCCCAATTCACTTTCAGCAGGAATATCAATGAGCTGATAGGGAGCTTGCCAATTATCCAACGTTTTTTGCCATTCCTCTGGAGTTAGCACGGCATCTGGCAACAGCGGAGTGAGTCCTAAATCCGATGGAGATAGCTGATAAATGGCTGTAAATAATTGACCGCGTTGGGCAGGCATTTGCAGTGCGATCGCATTGCTGGACGAAGCCTCCTCACTCTGACTTTTTTCTATTTCCGACCATGCGATCGCTGCAAATGTCGAAATCGCAAACAAAGGAATATCCAATTGCTGCGCCAGCGTCCGGGCCGTCACAATACCAATACGGGTACTCGTAAAGCTACCAGGCCCCTTCGCCACCGCTATAAACCCTAAATCTGCCCAAGTTTTTGGCTTGACAAATTCAGCAAGATAATGATGTAAATGCGTAGATAAATCCCGTCCTAAATTCCAGGTTTGGC
>NZ_DATNPA010000344.1:0-6875 GCF_036703385.1 Allocoleopsis sp.
CACTGCTCTCAATTGCCGAAAAAGTTCTCCCCGCTAACCGGGAAAATCACTACTTATACGGCATGATTGCCTTTGGTTTAGAGCAGTGCCACCGCTTCGATGAAGCGGAAGGAATGGGGCAACTGGCAACCGAAATGAACCGGAATGACCCCTGGGCACACCATGCTGTTGCTCATGTGATGGAAATGCAAGGCAGGCTTGAAGAGGGCATTGCTTGGATGGAAAGCCTCTCTGATACCTGGGAGAACTGCAATTCCATGCTTTACACACACAATTGGTGGCACATCGCTCTCTATTATTTAGAGAAGCAAGAATTTCAGAAAGTGCTATCCCTGTATGACTCTCACGTCTGGGGTCGTGCGTGGAAAGATTCTTCCAAAGACCCAATTGGCGCAATTTCCCTACTGTTGCGGCTGGAATTAAGAGGAGTCGAGGTGGGCAATAGATGGAAGGAATTAGCCCCTCATCTAACAGCGCGAATTCACGAACACGCCCTACCATTCCAAGATTTGCATTACATTTACGCCCTTTCTAGGGCAGGTAATACTGACCATGTCACCGAGATGCTTTTGAGTATGCAAGCGTATGCCAAAACGGCTGACCCTTCTGTCCAGCGGGCGTGGAATGAGGTCGCTGTACCCGCCGCACGAGGAATGGCTGCCCATGCTCAAGGAAAATGGGAAAGAGCGCTTGGCGAACTCGGTCCAATCATGTGCCGCCTACACATCATTGGGGGTAGCCATGCCCAGCATGACCTATTTGAACAACTGTATCTCGATGCCTGGTTGCGTGCGAATCAAAACCATGAAGCGATTAAGCTCTTAGAAAAGCGCTTTGCTGCCCGTCGTTACATTCCCTTACTTCAGTGTGAACCTACTGTAGTATCCAGCCCCCAGAGTCAGGGACTCCTCCAATTTCCCAGTGCCAAGACTATGACCAAGTCGAGAATGACAATCAAGGCAAATCAAGCAACGCAATGGATTGAAGAATTATGCCAGTCCAAAGGTGTAGCATTGGCTAAAACTTACGCCAAGCTGATCGAGGTGGTAGAACATCTGAGTGCTTGAATCAAGTTTGTCGTTGCGCTTGAGCGCAAGCGATCGCGCAATCACCTAAGCGATCGCTTGATAACCCGCATCTACCGCCACATCGTACATTGTCGCAAGTTGAGCATAATCTTCAGACTGTACGGGAACATAGCGCTGAATATGCGATCGCGCCATGGCAGCTTGCAGTTGTGCATCCGGCTGACACAGCACCGACTGTAGGGAGTTAATCAAAGCTGTACCCAGCCGCTGTGCAGCCACTACGGGTGGCATCGGGCAAGGGCCAATAGACTCAATCACCCGTAAATGAGGCGAAAATTCAGGAAAATCGCGCAATTCTTGCTCTAGCACTGTGCTATCAATAGCCGAGCAATCCGCCTGTCCTTCAATCACCAGTCGGATGGAACGCTGATGCGAACCCGATGGAATCGCCTTGCCGAAAAACCGACTGGAGTATCCCCCCTGCATCAGGCGTTGGCGTACCAAGTTGTAGCCGCTATTTGACCCCAGATCGTTATAGCACCAGGTTTTACCCGCTAAATCATCGAAGCTGTAGAGGTGGCTCTGGGTGTTAACGATGATATCAGAGAAGTACACGGGGCGATTTTCATAGCGACTGGCTTGCATCACTGGCGCAACTAACGCTTGGAGTTGAGTAGAGATGACTTGGTGACGCCGTGCGAAAGGCAAGCCACAGATAAAAGCCATATCCAGTTGATCGTGTAGCATCATCGGGTCTTCTAGGGGGTCATACTCACTCTGCATCAGCTGTGTTTCGATCCCCCATACCCGGCTCAAGTATGTCCCAACAGCCTCGTAGAAACCAAACATATTGGGAGCAAGATAAGAGACTAACCGGATTTTGTCGGGTTGGCTCATTGGGACGTAGTTCATAAATGTCCTCCTGATCCTAAACCCTGAAAGTTAAGTATTGCAGGCTACTCCAGTTCGGTCTAATTTTGTTAAGGTAGAAACTACAGTTCGTCTATCGGAATATAGCGCTTTACTGTTACAATGCCACTTACCCATCTTTGGCAACCCGTAAGCACTAGATGCGGTAAAAGAGTTTTCACAATCAGGATGAGTGAAATGGCTGCTTTTTCGCTTTTATCAACTGGCTCTGTTGACTACAAACGAAGTCAATTTGCACGTCGCTCTGTACTTCCCCCAAGCCGAGATTATTTGTGGCAAATTGACAGTGGGGCGGTTCGTACCTTGACGCTGCTAGAAGATGGAACAACCGTCACTCTGGGAATATGGGGAGCTGGAGATGTCGTTGGTCGGGTGCTATCCAAGGCAGAACCTTATCAAATGGAATGCCTCACTACTGTAGAGGTCACTCGAATACCTATCGACCAATGGTACCTCGTCAATGAAGTTCTCATTCAGCATATTCAGCAATATCATGAGTTTTTAGAAATTCTTCATTATCGCTCTATTGACATTTCGCTCCTGCGATTGTTAAATTGGTTAGCCAAAAAATTTGGTCAGGAAGTTAAGCAGGGACAACTAATCGATTTGCACTTAACTCATCAAGAAATTTCCGAAATTATTGGAACAACAAGAGTTACAGTTACGCGACTCCTGAATGAGTTTGAAAAGCAGGGAATTATTGAGCGACTCTCTCGCAAACGTATGATCTTACAAGAAAAACAGCCGTTCTGGCACTACGAAATTTAACGAAATTTCAATGTCCTCCTAAAGGCGTGCTTTCCTCGACAGGTTCACTAGTAAAAATAGCTTGATGAGGAGTTTTTCTAGACTCTGGTTAGGCTGTAACCTGCAACCTAATTAGTTAAAAAGCTTGCACAGGAAACGCCTTGATGAATAGACCGAGTTTGGAGGGTCAGGGTTGAGCGATACACAGAAGCGAGGGCGACAAAATCCGTCGCGGGTGCGTGATCATTTAGCGAATGAGCGCACCTACTTGGCATGGATGCGTAGTGCGATCGCTCTAATGGGTTTTGGGGTAGTCATCGTGCGTCTTCGTTACTTCCAAGTTCCCGAACTGCCCCATCCCAGCACTGGCTGGAAGTTGGGTTTACTTTTCTCTATAGCTGGTCTAATGACGGTGTTTCTTTCAACGGTGTACTACTTCATCATCCGCCGCACCATTGATGATGACACCTACGAACCTTCAACACGTCGGGTGATCTTCTTCAGCATCAGCATTGCACTCCTAGGCTCTTGGGTGATCTATTACGTATTTACAGTCACCGCTACCTCAACGAGTTTTCTTGCTCCTGAGTGATTAGACCTATATTGAAAGTCTAGTTTAAGCAGCTAAGTGTCATCCCTTTTTCCTAGGCAACTCACTTGTCGTCAGGGCTTAAGCTCTGGCTTTATGCAGTCCTAGCTTACCGCTAGAAAGAATTGGACTGCTAGCCGGTTCAACTGCGATCGCACCTTAAGGCTGGGTCAAAGATTGCTCTGTAATCCTGAGTCTTGGGTTGTATAGGAGTAGATTGAGAATAGGCCATCCCCAGTGCTTAATCCGAACAAATTGTAATGTAGGCAACATTGAGCGGCGGCATCCTACCCACATTAGAAAACTGAAATCCGATGGCGATAGATAATTAACACAGCCATGAAACACCTTCGTTGAGGATTCGTTAAGCTGGATATGATCTGCCTGCCAGGTTGACATCGGTCTGAGGACTGACAAGACTCAACGAGTCGTTTAACGCATTTACGCTGATGGGTAGTTTATTTCTGAATTAGTCTGAACTTAGCTTAAGGGAGTGAAAAAACTATAGTGTTCAGCACCAGTTAGTCAAGAAGTAGCCGACCTGAAACCAGTGATGCTCTTAACGCTCCAAGACCGACTGGAGAAGACAAGACACACGAGGCTGTTAGAGCGATCAGCTCCTTTCAGCAAACTGTCCACTCAGAGTACTCGTCTGCAAAGAGTACTAACCCATTTTCCCAACCGAGTTGTCGCGATCGCACCGCCCCCAATGCAAACTGATTTACAAGGATTGGAAATTACAAAGGGAGAAATCAAGCACTCTAGCGGTGTAAGCCTTGATGCTGTGTTTAGACCACCGACTCTCAGGAAATTTATCTCTGAGATTGGCAAAACTTCCCTAGTAATTCTTTTTATCTGTTTGAGTGGTTTAGTTCTCGGTCTGATCTTTCCCGAGCAGATGGTGTCGCTAATTGCTATCGATGGCATTGCTTCTGCTGTCTTACTCTTAGATGATCTCAGGAAGATTCGTTTCAGCTACAAAAACCGGAATCTGGTCAGAATGTTTGAGGATGTTAAACGTTTTAATTGCGTGATTAAAGCAATTGACCTCAATGACCAAATAGAAGCTGTCGGCAATCCGGGCGTGGGATTGCAAAACCGAGAGAGAGTCATTCACACCCTTAGGCTAGCCAGAGAGGATATCCTTCGCGCCTTAAAAACAGAACGGATCTTCCGGGAAAATGCGAAATTTATTCAATTGAATTACGAGCTATTTGAAACGAATCTAACGGCTTTAACTTCGTTGCAAGTGAATGACCAAGCCGGTGAGTATGGACGCCTGTTGAATGAAGCTTTGCAAATTGTTGTGGATGTACGAGAAGAAATGAGAAAGTTACAAGAGCAGCGAATTAGTTAAGGGATAAAACTGTATTTAGTCACAGTAAAGGGAGCAGTGCGTTCTGTGCAACCAGATTTGCAGGGCTTGGAAATTTCCCCTGGAGAACTCAGACACCTGACTGGGGTTGACTCAACGGAGATTTTTAGACCAACCATCCTTCACAATCCAAAACAGCGATTAAATTTCTTTGTTCAAGAACTTTTGCTCAGTCTTGCTCTGACACCAATTATCGTTGGATTATTGCATGTTTTCGTGATTCTTCCTTTTATCGGTTCTTCACTGGTTGCCACCTTGGTTACTCTGATTGTGGTGCCCATTGTGATTATATCGGTGCGGTGGTTTTGGTTAAAGCACAACAGTCCTACGGGTCTATGTTCCTTGTTGGATGAAGTGGATCGATACAATGCTGTGATTAAAGCGATACATATTAATGACCAGTTAGGGGCGACGGGAACGACAGAAATTTTAAGTGAGCGCAAAAAAGTAATTGATGCACTCACTCTGATCAAAGAAGATTTAGTCAGGGCATTGAAAACAGAAAAAATTCTGCGGGAAAATCGGAATTTCCTGATCACTAGTCCCGAACTCTTAGCAACGAATCTGAGAACGGTGCAAACTCTGCAAGTGAACGACCGAGCCAGTGAGTATGGGCATCTTCTCAATGAGGCATTGCAGATTGCGGTTGGCGTTCAGCAAGAAATGACGAAATTACAGACTAAACGCTGAATATGATTCCAATAACAAACGGATTCGATATGACAGGGATTTTAGATTCTAACCTGGGCTTAATTCATTGACATTCACGTTAAGCTTGATACCTCGACTTTGAGCCGTTTGTTGAAACAACTCAGTAGGCAGTACCTGCTCGACAGGCCAGACGCCTGGTTTATTCAGCTTATTAATCAGCATTAATTCGGCAAGACTGCCAGTACCCGCACCCGCTGCCACCGCTGTATTCTCATGTACTAAAGTTGAGCAAACACGGGTAGATTTCCCGTCTTTTTGACCCGTAACTTCAGAGCGAATGGCAACACCAATGCCACTGAAGCGATCGCTCACACCAGTCATTCGATGGCTGACATGCGCTAAAAACTCAATCCCTCCTGGATTTTTGAGCCAGGAGGGGGGAAAAATATGAGCCGCTATCCAGGTAAGATGATTGTAAAAATCGGGAATAGATCCAAACTTGGTAATGACGGTTGCCACAGGGAAGGAGTCAACCAGTGTAAAAGCTTCTGGCATATCAAACCAATAGACCCCTGCTTTACCATAAGGTTCTGGGAATTTAACGCTTTCGCGATCGCTATACGGTTTCACCAACTGCCACTGATCATCAATCCAAGCTTCAAACGGTTCTTGTAAACCCAGAAATGTTGTCCGCATCACGGTAACCCCAGCACCACCAGAACCCGCCACTACATAACTCAGGTGAATTTGTTCTGCCTCATCCAGCTGTTCCACATCGTGACGCACCATACTGTTGGAGATGCCAGGAAAAATGCCAGAATTAACAATTGCAGTAACGCCAGCCCCCGTCGCCGCATCGCGATAGGCTAAGGCTTTACGAGTAAAGGCGCGATTATCACTAACATCCAGATAGTTCACACCCTCTTCAATGCAAGTTTTCAGGACAGTAGCGTCCCGGTGAAGAAAGGGGCCGGCACAGTGAATCACCAGGTTATGAGATGCGATCGCTCTTTTCAACCCCTCGCGATCGGCTAAATCTAGAGCAAGGAACTCCACTTGTGGTAACTCCTGCTGCTTCACAGTAGCTTCAGATTTCAGCTTCCGTCCCGTTACGGTAATCTTCGCCTGAGTATTCGCAACGAGGTCTTGCGCCACACTCCTGCCGACTCTCCCTTGCCCTCCAAGAATCAAAACCCGTTGGTCTGTCATCGCTCCTGCATCAGTATCATCGTTACTTATTTCATCACTTTCGGCTTGTCTTAATCATCATTAGCTCGGATGAGATGTTCTCTGTAAAAAGGTTGATGTTAATTTATACAGGTAAGATTTTCCTCCCCAGCTTCCCCAGCTCGCCCTAGGTAAGATATTTGAAACAATCCCTATAACCTGAAATAAGGGCGCACCTTAGAGCGCCCCCTGGTTGACTGACAAAAGTGGGAAACAGAAGGCATAAGCCCAATACCCATAAGGAATACAGACGATGAAGCAACCACTGAGACACAAAGCGGTTTTGTTCGCGACATATCTTCGCGAACAAGCTCCCTCCTCGCTCTCG
>NZ_DATNPA010000345.1:0-3912 GCF_036703385.1 Allocoleopsis sp.
AACTATTCGACCGTAACAGACTTAGCGAGGTTGCGAGGCTGGTCTACATCCAAGCCACGCCGTGCTGCAATGTGATACGCCAAAAGCTGTAAGGGAATCACCGCAAGAATGGGGGAGAGCAATTCTTCCACTACTGGTACTGGTAACAAATCGTCAAATGTCTCAGCCGCCTCATGCTCATTCATCGGCGTCACCCCAATGAGACGGGCATCACGAGCTTTCGCTTCCTGAGCATTCGAGAGGACTTTCTCGTAAACCGTACCGGGCATTGCGATCGCCACCACCGGTACCTTAGCATCCAACAGTGCGATCGGCCCATGCTTCATCTCCCCGGCTGGATACCCTTCCGCGTGAATATAACTGATCTCCTTCAGTTTCAGAGCCCCTTCCAAAGCAATAGGGAAATTAATCCCGCGTCCCAAAAAGATAAAATCGTGCGTCTCTGCAAAGCTGTGCGCTAATTCCTCAATGTAACGCTCCTGACTCTCCAGAATCAGCTCAATCTGCGCTGGCAACTGCCGCAAGCCCACCAAAATTTCCTCCATGCGTGTGGCAGTCAACGTCTGACGCCGCCATGCTAAATCCAACGCCAAGCAGTAAAATGCCATCAGCTGGCTGACAAAGGTTTTAGTTGCCGCAACGCCAATTTCAATCCCTGCATGGGTGTCGATAATCTGACCCACTAGATGCCCCAGAGAACTTTCCGGTCGATTGGTAATCCCCAACAGTCGTGGTTCATACTTGGGTAACTGACCGAAACGACGCTTTTTTTCCATCTCCAGTGCCGCTAGCGTGTCAGCCGTTTCTCCAGACTGGGTAACGCCAATCGTCAGCGTATTTGCCGTTAGGGGTGCGGGTGCATAGCGAAACTCTGAGGCATACTGCACCATCGTGGGAATGCCCGCTAACTGTTCCAGCAAGTATTTCCCTACTAAACTTGCGTGCCAGCTGGTGCCACAGGCGAGAATTTGAATGTGTTCTAAATCAGCGTACAGTTCCGGCGACAAACCGAGATTAATCGGGGATTGAGTAATATCCGCTGAGTTCCAATTCGCTTCTAGGTAAGCTTCTAAACAATTACGCACCACGCCCGGTTGTTCATAGATTTCCTTGAGCATGAAGTGCCGGAAGCCCTGTTTTTCCACCAAGACAGGATTCCAGTTCAGGGTGCGAGGATATTTCTTCAAGCGTTCCCCTGCAAAGTTGTAGACTTCAACCCCCAGTGGAGTGAGTCGCGCCAGTTCACCATTCTCTAGGGTTAGCACGGCGCGAGTATGAGGGACTAGTGCGGGTGTATCCGA
This sequence comes from Allocoleopsis sp., assembly GCF_036703385.1. NCBI lineage: Bacteria > Bacillati > Cyanobacteriota > Cyanophyceae > Coleofasciculales > Coleofasciculaceae > Allocoleopsis > Allocoleopsis sp. Next base: position 1,302 of record NZ_DATNPA010000345.1, read on the forward strand.
GGCACAGAAAAATTCTCCCTGACCAAATCCAATGGCTAACGGTGCTTGTTGCCGTGCGACAATGAGTTCATCGGGATAGTCAGCTGAGATGATTGCGATCGCAAATGCCCCTTTGAGTTTGTTCACCGCACCCCGAACGGCCTCTAGCAAGGAATTGGCATGTTGAGGGTTAGAAGGTTGCGTGTGCAACAACAACTCAGCAATTAAGTGGGGAATCACTTCGGTATCGGTATCCGAGCGAAACTCATGCCCTCGCTCCTTTAATTCTTCCCGCAACTCCCGGTAGTTTTCAATAATCCCATTCTGCACGACTGCCACCCTCCTGGCTGTATCCATATGAGGATGGGCGTTATACTCCTCTGGCTTGCCATGAGTGGCCCAACGAGTATGTCCAATGCCGATTTTAGCGGGGTTGACTTCCCGTTCTACCTTTTCCCGCAAGTTGTAGAGTTTGCCCTTAGCCCGAACACAGTGAATCTCACCTTCCAAAACTGTGGCAATACCTGCTGAATCGTAGCCTCGGTACTCCAGTTTCTCTAATCCAGCTAGCAAAATGTCCGTAGCCGTTTGGGTGCCTATATAGCCGACGATTCCACACATCTACCCCATCACTCCTGCTTCATACAGCATGTTTTACAAACTACTTGCCTATATATGAGTACGTCAAGAAGCTTTTCCTTGTTATCCCGACAATGATAGTCATTCCACACAAAAAAAAGGAAGCCAATTGGCTTCCTCTGTAAATTTAATTCCAAACGCTTCTTAAGGATGATTCCTATAGGAATGCCACAACCGCAATAATCGAGTGATTTTGACTGACTGTTTAGTAAGCCAAGCCCATACTGCGAGTGGTTTCTGCACCCAGGTATACTCGGATACTCAGAAAGTCAGTAGGGCAGGCTGTTTCACAGCGCTTACAACCTACGCAGTCTTCTGTACGGGGAGAAGAAGCAATTTGAGCCGCCTTACAGCCATCCCAGGGAACCATCTCTAGAACGTCTGTTGGACAAGCGCGAACGCACTGAGTGCAACCAATGCAAGTATCGTAAATTTTGACGGTATGAGACATTGAATAACAACTCCAAACGAGAGTTCTCCACTCACGAATGAGTAAGACTCAGGATCAAGGGTTAGTTTACCGCAGGGCTTTCATCACCTTAGACAAGAGGTTACAGAACTTCAAATTCCTTGACAAATTGCTAGGAGAGCGCCAGAGGGAAATCAGGGGACAAAAGCCACAAAACGTTTCTAAAATTTAGGGACACGGCAAAGCCGTGCCCCCGTAAAACTGATAGATTTCCATCCAGTTCAGCTCATTCAGTTTTAATCTATTTCAGAGATGCACCCCTTACTGTCGTCCAACCGATTGCCGCCTTAACGGCACGGCCTGCCGTTGGATACCCGAACGGCTGTAGGGCGATCGCCTTTGAACACTATTCGCTCCTTTGGACAAACTTTATGGAGCTTCTCCACCCACACTGATTGCCGTATTGAACACATCCGCATCAGTTAGGGTGATATCACTCATCAGGGCTTCCCCGACATCTGCACTATACAGGTGAGCCTCTGTGAAATTTACATTGATCAGGTTAGCACCAATTAAGCTCGTACTATTAACAAAGGCTTTGGTTAAGTTCGCTCCCTTAAGGTTAGCGCCCGTTAAATCAGCCCCCTCTAAATTGGCATTAACGAGGTTAGCTCCCTGTAAATTAGCATTTCTTAAATCAGCACCGATGAGATGGGCACCTGTGAGGTTTGCTCCTGATAAATCACACCCCGGACATTCATAAGTTTCCAGCAATTGTTTAACGTGGGCGGGGTTTTCAGCTTTAACTGGAGCGGCTAAAAAGGTAGTACTCAATAAAGCTACTGTTACCAGATATTTCAGTTGCATGTTTCGTTACCTCCTCAGGTGTTAGTAACTAGTCAATAGCCTCTATCAATAGGTTGCTGGATTTAATCCACTCTTGTCGTCCTACATTGGGATGATTCCTTTAAATGAGAGACTTTATCTCTCTTACAATTTTACTGTTTTTTTAGGCCAAATGATAGATTAATAGATGTTTCAGTTAAAACTCTTAAAGCTTTAATTTCTATAGAAAAGGCAACGAAAGGCAACTCGATTTGGATATTTATTCATTTAGGAGGATACGGTTGTCTAACATGTTAACTGAGAGCAGGCGGACTGTGAGGGTAGAGTGTGGAGGGTGATTTGCGGTCCCTTGAGGCTTGCTTTGCCGGCCTTCGTCTTGTTGCGGTAACGCTTGACTGCTGGGAACCTCCTCACTCAAGCTCTCAGGATACAGGTCAAAGCTTTTCCTGATCGGAGTAGCCATGCATCACAAAGAGCGCGATCGCAAAGCTTAAGGTCACACTTCTGGATGCTTTAAATCACAAGATAGTGTTTGGAAAATAAGCAACTATCTTTGGATAGATACCTATGCATTCATCCGGTCTTGAGGAAAATTATAAAAAAATGCAACTTTCCAATTCATCTTCTGTGCAGACACCCCAGCCTGTTTTACACAAATCGTTGAATCAAACAGATAGTGTTGGTAACACCGTTACGGGAGTTCTGCTCATTATCCTTCCTATCTGTCTTGTATTAGGA
>NZ_DATNPA010000346.1:0-8610 GCF_036703385.1 Allocoleopsis sp.
CCTAGAAATTCATGCTTGATGTTCGCCACTTGACAAGTGCTGTTCTGGTACTAACTACCTTAGAGATAACCGCGACTTCAACCAACGCCCTCTTGCCAACTCACTTACAAGTCATATCGGGGCGAGCCCTAGCTCAGCCTCTACAGGCACAGGATTCCCCAGCCCCCAACTCAGTCAAACAGCCATTTCGGCAAGATGCAGTGCACCTAGCTTCAGGGGGCGATTCGCCACCTCCAACCCGGAAGTTATCCGTGAGTGGGATTGAGGGACGCTCAACCAGCAGTAGAATGCCTGGAATTATACAGCGTAACCCAGATGGGAGTGAACGAAAGGTTGCACCTGTCATCTCTGGGATGCCTATCCCAATCACCGTTCTGAATCAGGCAGGGCGCAAAGTCGCTGACATTAAACCGGATAAAGAAGGATACTTCCGCGTTACTCTCAAGCCCGGAAGGTACAGACTTGTGCCTAAATTCCAGGACTCTAATTACCTAGTGCTGAATAGTAGGGATAAACTCAAGACCATTAAAGTAACTCAAGGGAAGTTTACCACCGTCAACGTTACCTATACCGAACTGATTCCGTAACGAGGCGAGCGATTCCAGCATTGGCATTAGCTGCCTAAAATCAAGGTGCGATCGCGTCGTAACTGCATACACATCGCGGTAGAATCAAGAGTCCGCCAATTCACAATGCTTGCTCAAGGAGATGCCTCTATGGCTCGGATGTACTACGATGCTGATGCAAATTTAGACCTTCTTGCCGATAAAACAGTCGCCATCATCGGCTATGGTTCTCAAGGTCACGCCCACGCCCTCAATCTTAAAGATAGTGGCATCAATGTGATTGTCGGGCTGTATCCGGGCAGCAAATCTGTTGCGAAAGTTGAAGAAGCTGGGTTGAAAGTTCACTCCGTTTCTGATGCCGCCAAAGCCGCTGACCTGATTATGATCTTGCTGCCCGATGAAGTACAAAGAACCGTTTACACAAACGAAATTGCGCCTAATTTAACCGAAGGAAAAATCCTGGCGTTTGCTCACGGTTTTAACATTCACTTTGGTCAAGTTGTCCCTCCAGCCAATGTGGATGTGGTGATGGTTGCACCAAAAGGGCCAGGGCATTTGGTACGGCGCACTTATGAGCAAGGAGAAGGTGTTCCTTGTCTGTTTGCCGTGTATCAAGATGCTACGGGTCAAGCCCGCGATCGCGCAATGGCCTACGCTAAAGGTATTGGTGGTACCCGTGCCGGTATCTTAGAAACCACCTTCCGCGAAGAAACAGAAACCGATTTATTCGGAGAGCAAGCCGTCTTGTGTGGTGGTTTAAGTGCCTTAATTAAAGCCGGTTTTGAAACCTTAGTCGCTGCCGGCTATCAGCCAGAGTTGGCTTATTTTGAGTGTCTGCATGAAGTCAAGCTGATTGTTGACTTGGTTGTTGAAGGTGGACTGGCAAAAATGCGCGATAGCATCTCCAATACCGCTGAGTATGGGGATTATACTCGTGGCCCTCGGATTGTGAATGAACAAACCAAGGCTGAGATGCGTAAAATCCTCAGTGAGATTCAATCGGGACAATTTGCCCGTGAATTTGTGTTAGAAAATCAGTCCGGCAAACCTGGATTTACCTCCATGCGGCGTCAAGAAGCTGAACATCCAATTGAAGAAGTGGGTAAAGATTTACGCGCTATGTTTAGCTGGTTGAAGAAAGTCTAGAAATATTGAGAAGAAGGCTATTAGTAGTTAAGTAATCTGCAATTTCTTCTTAGCCCCCCTTGATAAGGGGGGTTGGGGGGATCGGAAACGTTGCGTCAATCCTGGCAGCTCCCCCCTAGATCCTCGTATGAACTCCGGCCTTAAAAAGGGGGGAATAAAAAACAGAAGTTGTACATGCAGTTAGTTCAATTAGTAGGGTTTCCTGGTTGCACTTTAGGAAATATCTGATTGAACAATTGATTGACACTGTCTCTAGTCTGAGTACTGGCTCTACTCATCGGCTGGGGAAGCACGCGATCGCCAAAGGAAATAAATAGCACAGCTAGGATGAGGATATGTGTAAGATTAATCTTAATACGCATAACTAATTCAGGGTTAGTGTATTGCAGGCTTAATCCTATTTTTCTCCTCATCCGACTAAAAGTACTGTCTTTTTAATGGACTTGATTAAGTCTTCATCACATCATGAAGCTTTATTCTCTTCGTGCTATTTATTCCCCAATCAGTGACTGAGCTTATAGACAGTAGATTTACTTTGCGCTAAATAAAGCCGGACGGTGCTGGCTCCAAGGCTTAGCTGCTTCTATCTGGGCGGCTAAGGAAATCAGTGTTGCTTCAGCGGCGGGGCGTCCAACTAATTGCACACCCATTGGTAAACCCGTAGAATCATCAAACCCAGTAGGAAGTGCGATCGCAGGTAATCCACTGGCATTAAACGGTGGACAGGGCGCAATCCAAGCAATAATTTTCTCCAACGTCTCTGCCGGACTCAAATCCGCCCACTCGCCAATCCGGATTTGTCGGTGCAGATAAACGGGCAGCACCAAGACATCAAAAACCTCAAAGAACGCCACAATCTGCCGCGCCACAATTTGCATCTGGTGAACCGCTTGCAAGTACTCCCCAGCAGAACCCGACTGCTCAGCAATCCAGCGATTCATCGGGCTGAGTACCTCTTTTGGAATCCCCGCTACCGTCACGCTTGCCGACCAAACTTTCTTAAACGGTTCAATCAAACCTGTAAAATCAGCACAGCTTTGTTCAACACTATGTCCCATTCCTTGCAGTAATTGCGCCGTTTCTTTAACACTTTGTTGACAAATTTCTGTCGCTTCACCGACAGGTTGTACTGAGGGAGAATAGGCAATTCGCAACTGACTAGGTGCTTGACGGGTGGCCTCTAAAAACGAGGTTTCTGGATTGGGTAACCAGTAGGGATCGCCCGTTACATAACCCGACATCACATCCAATAGAGCCGCTGCATCTGCAACCGTCCGAGCGATCGGGCCATTCGTCGCAATACCATTGAGATGATCGCCTAGTGGTGCATAGGACACTCGACCCCGTGCGGGCTTAATTCCCACTAATCCACAACAGAATGCTGGCCCCCGAATCGAACCTCCAGCATCAGAACCTTGGGCAATAGGAGTTAAGCCGGCGGCTACCGCAGCAGCGGCACCCCCACTCGACCCCCCGGCGGTATAGTCCAGATTCCAAGGATTGCGACTGGGTGGAAATCCAGGTTGGTCGATGTAAGGCAAAGAACCCAGTTCCGAAGTTGCGGTTTTGCCGAGAATCGTAAAGCCAGCGTGCTTAATTCGCGTGACCACAGCATCACTGTAGGCCGCAATTTTATCCATCAGCAAGGGTGTCCCGTAGGTGCAGCGAATCCCTTCAACGGGGTTGAGGTCTTTGATAGCAATCGGCACCCCAAAAAAAGGCGGAAGTTCTGAAACATCCTTGGTTTGTGCTAACTGCTCCGTCTTAGCTTTCGCCTCTGCTAGAGCCATCTCTGCTACCACCGTGAAGTAACTACCTAACTGGGAATCTAACTGCTGAATGCGCTCCAAGTAAACTTCAACTAACTCCAACGGTGATACTTCACCTTGGCGGATAAGCTGAGCCTGTTCAAGAGCTGGTGTAAAAGCTAAATCAACTTTATTCATTAGGTTTCACTTAAAAATTAGGAATCAAATCGTTTCCACATCCCTAGAAAATCACCGAAACTTAACTTCAAATCCTCTGCGCCCCTCTGCGCCTTCCTCTGCGACTCTCTGCGTTAAAAAACATAATATTCTCACTCACAAGCCTTACCAAAAGAAGTGATTCAGAAAATAACGCAACAGCTTTAACCCGTTCGGTTCCTGATAATCTTTAGGCAAAAGTGCCATCAGCGCATCTTGCAAAGCCTCCAAAGCTATTTTGACTGCCTGCGGCTTTGGTCGATCGCATTGAGAAAAGTGCAACGGTTCACCAAACCGAATGGTTAATTCTTTGCCAAGATACAGGTCTTGCGTTCCAATCAGCGCTACTGGCACAATTGGCACACCTGCACGTAAGGCATAGATGGCAACTCCACGAGCCAACGGCAGTTGCAACTCTCCCTCAACACTTCCCAGTTTTCCTTCTGGAAAAATCATCATCCCATCCCCACGGGCAAATATACCCTGAACCGCACGGTCTATCCAGCGCAGAGTGTGTAAATCGGCACCCGTTGGCACATCCTGTTCAATTGCCGCCGCCAAGTCAGCGAGATCATTACGTCCGGCCTTAGCGGCTTCAATCACAGCCATCTCTTCTTTCCAACGGCGTTCCAAGGGAATGACACCTCCAGCCCACCCTAAAACTTGGCGCTTCCACCATCGGTTATACAGAGTGCGAGCATCACCTGGGATGTAATAGTAAGGATGCGCTGGAACTTCAGACAGGATGAGGAAAGGGTCAATGTGGCTGAGATGGTTAGCGGCTAGGATGGCAGGTTCTTGGGGAATCCGTTCTGGGTGTTCGACTTTCACCCGAAAAAAAGTGTGAATGAGCGATCGCAGTACCCAACGACGCAGCCACCCACTTGCTCTGCGATCGCCACCTCCTTGTGCAATCGTTTCGATATTGTCAAAGGCGTTGTGGATACACTGGCGAACCGTGCGATCGCATGATGCCGCCACCCCTTCCCTCACCCTTTGGATGGTTGCGGGTGTAACGGGTGGCAGGAAGTTCTGCTCCCTCTGTACGTCGTGTAATTGGGTGCTCATAGTCAATCCTGCCTGAGTAGGACTTGCAGGGATATTGGGGAAAACCCTGTGAAAAGCTGGGTTTGATACTTGGCTTTCACTGTCTACCCTACGCTGAAGTCTACCCTGGCAGGGGATTCAATGGCGCAGTTTCTGCGTTGTCATTGTTTTACCGATGTGGGTGTCGTCTGAAGCCCTTGATTCACTGAGTTGGCAGTTGTTACGTGAAAATCTTGGGTGGACAGTTGAATAACTGCCACACTTCTAATTAAAATTAGCGAATTTATGCTATATATTTCCTTGATTTGGTACTCCTTGATTGGGTTGAGATTGCTGTTGAGTTCTTTCAGGAAACGAGCATTCTACTGTAATTTTCAAGTTACTTTTAGCTGTACCTTTGGTGACATAGGGAACTCCAGCTTCTCCGCCGAGTTCGATGCCGAATTCTAGGGTGACTTTATCTATGTTTGCGATCGCAACTTGCTTAAACGCTTTTAACGTGTAGTGAGTATAAGCTCTAATCGTCCCTTTAATTGCCTGAAAGCTTTGCACTATTTGCTTTTAGTCAATATCTTGGATCAGAACAGATCGCTAAACCCATAATGTTAGTATGAACAGCATTTTAACCTCTGAAGAATTTTACGTATTTTGACTCAGAATAAACCAATTCAAAACAGTAGATTCAACGGAACTAGAGAGATAAACTGAACAGTTTTTCAATCAGAGGAAATAAATGACTACACGCTTCTAAAAGTTTAGGAAGAACAGTGATTGATCCCCTGAGCATGGTTATGGCATCATCGGCTAGATTTCGTTTAGCTTCTTTATCAGGATTCTGCCATGCCTGTGCCAGAACTTCCACTTGCTTGAGTGCCTTAGTTTTATTCTTCTCTGGAAGCTGCGATTCTGCTTCAATCTTCTCTTTTAGCTGAATTAATAGCTCTTTAATTCCGGGCTGCTCAGATTTTGATGTATCGTCAGGAAGTTGATTAATGGCATTCGTCACTTTGCCGCTAATCTCACCTATATTAAAAACTGATTCGCTAACGTTAAAATCTCCACTTACATTGATATTGCGACTTTGATCGTTCACGAGTTTATCTCCCATAATGTTTTCAACGCTCCTCATAGGTCTAGCAGCCAACAGGTGAATAGTTAGCCACATATTTGCATTCTGCTCACGATAATGAATGATTTCACTATCTTTCACTTGTAGTTTTGCTTTGTATTCATCTTCAAGACATTTGATTGCATCTTCATAGTGTTGATTAAATTCGCTGTGAATCTTAGCTTTATCAGCATCAGGCGGAACATTAACCCTAACAAGAACAACATCATCTCCTTTATTCTCAATACTCTGAATTGTCAGTAGAGTGCCTTCATTCTCAACTTGCACGTTCTTGAATGCCGTAACAAAGGCTTTCCAGTCAACACCATTGCGAAAAATTAGTACTACAGTATCGAGAAACTCTTGATACAACTTTCCAAATTCTCCGGGAGCAAAATTGCCACTGCTGGGTCGGCGTTCTCTTTGATTGCTCAGTAAAAACACATAGCCACAAATTGCCTCTTGTAATTGAGTGCTGCTGTCAGTATTCCAGGCTTCCAAGCATGCACCAGTGAGGGTTGTTTGACTGAAATTTGCACCCAATGCCTGAGTTTTGGTCAAGTTTGCACCTTCTAGATTTGCACCTTCTAAGGTAGCTCCACTGATATCCGCTTCGGTTAAATCTGCACCGCTCAAATCTACCTCTGCCAAGTTTGCCCCTTTGAGGTTGCGTCCGATGTAGTTACCGTTTCCACCCTTATGCCCGACCAGTAAATTCCGCACATCCGGCTCAATTAAGATAGTGCTTCCCCATCTAGCTAGGTTAGTTTGTGTACTGTTGAACCAACAGGTTCGTGTTACCGTCGCTTGTCTAAAATCTGTGTTTTTTAATGTTGTGTTGCTGAAATTAGCATTAGTTATGTCAGCACCACGAAAGCTTGTGCCACCTATGCTAGCTAGAACAACAGCTACCTTGAAAACGATTGAATATCCTTCATTTCCTTTTAAAGCTTGGCTAGCAATATAGCCACCCATAAATATACCAGATACCGTCACAACAAGAGTTACAGCAATAGAAATAAGGGTGTTTGCTGTCCCAGCTATTTGCATAATTATAGCTACAGGTATAACTATGAAGAAAGCCGCGAATGTTAGTCCGTATCTAGCTTTATCTCCACCTACAATTTGGGCTACAGCTATGGGTACAGCTACAGCGACAGCTATAACTCCAATTCCAATTCCAGTAATACTTCCAGTTGCAGTTCCAGTTAAAGACCTAATCGCATCCCCAGCGATAAATTCAATTTTGCCTCTAGATGCCGATCTAATTCCAGCTTGAATCAAAGCATGAAGCAAATTTAAAATGACGGCTACAAGTCCAACTCCAGCCGTCATTTTCAAGATTGATTCTAATCCTTGGCGTACAGTGAAAATGAAGACGATAAGCATCAATATTATAATTGCAGCAATCCAAATATTTTGCAAAACTTCATTTGGATAAATGCCAGGGTTAGGCTTATAAAGATAAATTATTCTATCCCCGGATCGCTGCCCAATAAATTCTAATATAATAACTAGTAAAGCTGCAAAAGTAAATGATACAATTAATAAAAAAATTTTCCAATATGGTTGTAATCCAGCTTTTGCACCTTGAAAGTCTGCATTTTCGAGCTTAGCATTGGTAAAATCTACACCTCGTATATCAGAATTGATAAATTTAATCCCTTTGAGGTTTTGTTCCTTGAAATCTTCTCCTCTTAAATTTTTGTCAGAATAGTCTCGAACCATATTCTTTAGTAATTAGGATGAGGAAGAATACTTTCTTTATGAAAAGAACATTATTGATTTGCTATTTTCGTACAAAGATGTCTATTATCTGTTAGCCAAACACAGGCTTTAAGATTTTGTCCAGCTCCCATATTTCCATAGTGTTCGCCTGGTATTTCATCATTGGGAACTTCGTAAATACCATACTTCCTACCCTGAGCATCCTCAACATAAAGAATTGAATAAGTAGGTACCGCTGCTTTTGCCCAAGCCGCATCACATTTTGGTGAATATCTCAGTTTAATAGTAGTTTCGGTAAATTTCTCCTCTGCTATTGTTTCTGCATCAGCATCACATTGTTGATGCCTAGCATCCAAGTTGCTACAAGAGGTTTTGTGGCAGAGTAGTTTTTGCTGAGAGCTAGTTAACAAGTAAATACCCACTACCGCAGCAACACCTAAGACTGTCACAGCAGTAATAATAAATTTTTTCTTGATTATCATCTGGAAAATGGCAAAGGATAAATTTATCTTTACACCTAATTAAACTTAGTTACTTAGTGTGGATCTGTACACAATTCTCCTACACTCGAATACTCTGCACAAGCCCGAAGTTGACTTGTAGAGTTGAATTTATCACCGTAGTTCCATCCGGTAACTTCAGTGGTATAGGGAACGTATCGCTTGCCAGAATTATCTTTAAGATATAAAGTTGTACCTCGTGGCACACAAGCTCTGACCCATTTGGTTCTAGATTGGTTGGATGAACGTAATTCAACGCGTATTCTATAGCCATTAACATCTGCTGGTTTGGATACGAGTGTTTGTTGCCCTGGACTAGATTGTGGAGAATTGTTACATATTTTTCGTGATAACTCTCTATCGTTTTGGGCATAATTAATGGGCGCAACAGTGTCAAAAGTAGTCAGCCTAGCACCTAATCCAGTAAAAATAACTCTTTCCACTGAATGCTCCCAATCTTGATATTCCCCGCTAGATTTTGCAGGATTAGCAAAAGGTAAAAACCCGAAAACTGCAAGTCCTGCTACCCCTATCGGGTTAAGTAACTTTTT
>NZ_DATNPA010000347.1:0-4181 GCF_036703385.1 Allocoleopsis sp.
TCCTTTTTCGCGCTCCAATACCTTCCGGATAGTAGTTGGTTCTATGCCAGTGCGAGACGAGAGTGCTTCAAGCGAGTACCGGGTTCCTGAATTTTCCCAAGTTTCCGCCTCACCAAGAGCCTCCTGAAGTTTCTTCCATCCTGTCGGTGTAAGGAGTACGCCGCGTTGGCGTCTTGGCTTGGGCTGATTCATGGCAAGATACCTGGGATAACTTTGCGGTTTCCAGTCTGCTTATAAATTAGAATTTAGACTAGCGAGCGTCTGTGTGTAGCAGGCTCTCCACTGCAACAAGAGTAATCCTGAATCAGCCAGGAAGGTAAGGTCATTTTAGGAAAATTCTTTTCCAATTTCGGAAAATTAGTTAGTTTTGTTGACTATACCAAAAGAGAAGGTTATACCAATTTCATAAAATAGTGCAACGCTTAGAAGATCCCCCTCGTATCCCCCTTAACAAGGGGGACTTTAAATCCTTCATTTGTTCCCCCCTTTTTAAGGGGGGCTAGGGGGGATCTCGCTCTGTAGCAGCATTAAATGAAACTGGTATTAGCTACCTGTCAAAAATGGCTCAATAGCTCAGTAAAAACTCTCCTTGGCGATTGCCTACGGCTTTACAAGGGAGCCGATTCGCCACCTTCGGTGCATCTGATGCCTTTGTCAGAGTGCCTTGTTCAATCTTTGCAGGTAGGGAGTTTGGACCCAGAAGAGCGAGGAGCACTATTCCCTACTTGCGTTACGAGAATTACCTCACCATGAGCGCCATACTTCCATCCAGAGGCTTCCATAATAGGTGAGGCAGTAGGAGGAGTGGAGTTTGAGGAATTGGTGGAAAAAGAGCGATCTGCGCTTTGCTGCTTACGCACCATGCTTCCCTTCGGGACGCTACGCGAACGCAAACGCAATGCACTCGCAACGCTCTCGCTCTCTCGTGTCCGGTTTCCAGAGACACTTGCACTCTCAACAGTTGGTATCTGATAAGTCTGATAAGGTGCGATCGCAGGGTCATCTGGCGTCACTGGTAAACCGCCGTTCCCCGTGATGATGAATTTCCCCTCTCGTCGGTTGCTGCGTCCGAGGCAGCTATTGGCAATAAGCTGGGAAGGATCGATGACGTTTGCGGGCAGAGCGACTAAGCTTCGGTTTGGGTCGATATCAGGCGTATTGAGTTGTACAATGCCATTGAATCGAGCGCCAAGCTCAGAACTGGCGGTAATGTCACTGAATTGGGTGGGGCGCTCCCGAAACTGAGTGCCGAAGATACCTTGAGCATTGACAATGACTCGACCGCCGAAGCTATTTTCCGCATTGGCGCTGATGTCACTATTTTCTTTGGGAATGGCGACCAGGTTATCAGTATCGATGGTGATGTTGCCGCCTGTGATATTGCTGCCTGTTGCGTTGGTGGTGATGCTGCTGCCTTGGCGCAATATCAAGTCGTGCGATCGCAGATTGATAGTTGCCTGCTCTTTACTGGGGTCAGTGCTGTTGCTTCGGGTATCAGCAGTCAGGGTAGCATTATTCTCCAAACGGATAGAGCGAGCATTAACGTTGAGGTTGCCTGCATTTCCTGTCCCTTCACTCCGAACCGCTACTATACCCCCATCCCGGACAAGCAGCTCACCCGTGTTAATTGTTACGTTTCCTGCATCCCCTGTTGTACCTTGCGAAGATCGTGCAAACAAACCGCTGGCTATACCATTGGCGGAGGTACCAATAACTTGCACCGAGTTAGTAGCATTGATAGTTATATTCCCCCCCTTTCCTGAACCAGTAGTTCTAGCACTAATGAATCCCCCATCCCGTACCAGCAAGTCACGAGTATTAATTGTCACCTCTCCCGCGTCCCCTGTTGTTGCGCCCGCGTATACTAGTGCAGCTGAAGACACGCCGTAGATAGGAGAATTAGCTAAGGTATTAGTAAATTGCACAGAGTTAGTAGCATTGATAGTTATATTCCCCGCTTTTCCTAAACCAAATGTGCTAGTAAAGATCTGTGCCCCTCGAACGAGCAAGTCACGAGTATTAATTGTCAGACTTCCCCCGGTTCCTGTTGCTTCTGGGTAAGATGCAGCAAACAAGCCAGTTGGCTGTTGACTATTGGAACTAGCAACTGCCTCGATTAACTCAACAGCGTTCACAACTATTGCACCTCCTGCCTCTGCTCCCAAAGTACTTGCCTCTAGCTGGGAACCATCAGTAAGGGTGACGCGCCTGCCCATTACTTGTATATCGCCGCCGACTAGCCCAGTGGCATCAACTATGGTCTTTTGCAATAGTTGAATGTTCCCAAAGTTTTGCACAGCATCATAACCCAAGGCAAAACCTTTGTTGATGGGAGCCAGCCTAACTAGACCTTCTCCTGAGACACTGCCCAATTCTATACGTCCGCCAGCCGTCTTGAGTGTTGCCCCCTCTAAAGTGACATCACCACCCACCAACGCTAAGGTTTGATTGGGCTGTACCCGCAAACCAAAAGTGGTATCAATCACAGCACTTGTTAATCTTCGACCCTGACCATTCCCCTGCACGATTATGCTTCCTGGATTCTGTCCGAATTGCAAGCCAAGGGGTACGCTGATGGTCAGCAACGGTGTAGTCGGGGTAGCTGGTTTGGCGCTGAAAATAGTACCATCGGCAAACACTAGACTAGTAGCTGTAGAAGCTAAAAACGAGCCGCCGATATTTAGAGTTGCTCCTGCACCGAAAATAATCCCATTGGGATTGAGCAAAAACAGGTTGGCAGTGCCGTTAGCTCGAATCAAGCCATCAATATTTGAGACAGAGTTACCTGTAATCCGAGCGAGGATATTCTGAATCTGTGTTGCATTGTTGAAAAACGCCTCGCCTCCGGTAGGCACTCCAAACTCGCTGAAGCTATGGAACAGATTTGTGCCTGCTGTGGTTCCGCTATTGATGACACTAGTATTTCCCTGTTGCGTGACCACAGAATTGACCGGGAGTGTTGCATCCGGGACGATTTGTGCTGCACTTAAGTGGCAACTCAATAGAGCATACACAGCAGTGCCGTTCAGTAACCAGAATCTCAGAGAATGCCGTTTCATCTCAGATGCACTTAAGAGGAATGGCACTGACTTAAGAACTCTCATAGCTCACCAACCAACTCTTGTGCAGGGGGTCTCTAGGTAGGCACTCCGTCCCCCAGTGGGGGGATTGGGGGGTTTCCCCCCAATCTGGGTTTTTCCCAAGAAACAATCACTTTTCCCTTAAGTAAGTGACATTCTACTTAAGAGAGCATTCTGTTGAGTTTACCAGGACAGAAGCAAAGCCTGCTATCAAAAATGAGTGAAACTCTTGAACACAACTCAACCGAATGCTGCCTGCCAGAACATTGTTGTTAACTTTCCAAAATTGGAAAACCAAGTTCCTAAAGTGGCAAGGTGCGGGCAGCTACTCGCTTGTATCCTAGTCTTTAACAATAAATTTTTAGGAACAAAAACTTAACCCTAGTATAGTATTGTGACGCTGAATGCATATGGTTGAATTAATGCCAGTCATGAGTCGGGATACGGAGCAAGTTAAGCCAAAATTTCTTGTTGTTGACGACCACGAAGCAATTCTCGAAGGCACTATTCCAGCACTCAAGGGAAAATACCCAGAAGCGGAAATCCTAACAGCCCAGGATGCACAGACGGCATTAAGGCAAGTTGAACGGTATCACCCAGATTTGGCAATTGTTGACCTGTGTCTTCCAGAGAAACCCCACGCCACTGCCAATGCCGAGGTGGGCATTCAACTCCTCAAAACTTTGATGGAGAGTCCTCTCGCCCCCAATTTGGTGGTTCTGAGTACGAATGTCAAGCCACTGGTGCGTCTTAAACCAATGATTAATGCTTATGAAGGTGGCTTTGCTGCGATGGATAAGTCTTTGCCTATCAAAGAAATGTTAAGACTGATTGACATGGCGCTGCGAGGCTCTATTTATTTGTCTACAGAATTGCGATCGCGCCCGGAATTTGACCGGAAATGGATAGAAGTCCTCACGCTCAAATTTCAGGAAGGCTTGACGGATAAAGCGATCGCCCAAAAAATGAACGTGAGCGATCGCACCGTGCGAAACTACTGGATTCGACTGCAAGATGCTCTGGGCGTCTATGACGAACCGGGTAAAGAACTGAGAATTCAAATTGAACTCGCAGCCCGAAAAATCGGATTGATTAGTTGAT
>NZ_DATNPA010000348.1:0-7277 GCF_036703385.1 Allocoleopsis sp.
ACCCCATGCCATAATTTGCCCCTACAGAAGCCGCACCGTTTCAATCCCTGATAGGGATTTTAGTCGATTTCAACCTTATCGACATCACCGGCCCTGCGGTAATTAGCGTTTCAATCCCTGATAGGGATTTTAGTCGATTTCAACCGCTTGTGTCTGAAGCCCTTGTTGTATTTAATTTTTAATGTTCAGTTTCGAGAACCTCTATGAATATAGCATTTTCACGAGAGGATGAGTCAAGACATCCTGAGTTCAAATTTGAGCAAATCCAGCGTTGATAAGCCTTTCACGATATCCGAGAACCTATTTAAGGGGGCAATATCCTTAAAACCATATCAGGCAAGGGATACAGCCCCAAAAATTAACTCATCCAAAAAAACACCTACAGGTTCTCGGATTAAGCGAAGAAAATCGAATCGTCTCGTGGTTGTTCACCGCCAATCCGTTCCACTTTACCCTGGCAGCAAGCACAGAGGAAGTAAAAGCGGATACTGTCTTCGTCTGGTTTAATCAACTGACTCAGGCGCGATCGCAACTTGGCATACTGAGTCTCCGTCAAGCTGCACTCAAATACACTGTACTGCATCCACTGCCCATAAGACTTAAGAATTTTGTGAATTTTAGTACGGCGCTTATCTTCCGGGATATCGTAAGAGACAACAACGTACATAAATTAGTACAACACTAAGGGTGGATACTTATCGGTTTCGCCCATCAGATACTTCGCCAACAGTCGCGCCTGAAACTCAAACGCTTCCTGATATGTGCATTTGCGTCCCAGTACCGGATGCTTGAACTGAGATTGTTTCTTCTTTTGGTACAGTGTTAAAAATTTTCGACGCCCCTCTTGAGACAGCCGCACAACATTACTCAACGGTTCTGTAGTAAAGTCATCAAGGGTCAGAATGCGGAGATTGATGGCACTGAGCACCATAGCGTCAACCACTAATGGGCGGAATTCTTCCATTAAATCCAGTGCTAAACCTGGACGCCCGTAGTGCTGGTAATGAAGATACCCTAAATAAGGGTCAAACCCAACAATATTGACAGCACTTTGGATATCGTGGCGAAGCAGTGTATAACCAAAATTCAATAACGAATTGACTGGATCGGTAGCAGGACGGTGCCTGACTTTAAAGCTGAAGCCTTCCGTGCGAATCAGTTGCTGGAATACCCTAAAATAAGCCGCACTTCCTGCACCTTCTAAACCACGCAATGAGTTGATTGTGTGAGTTTTATCGAGAGAGGGGATAACGTTTTCAAGAGTTGCGATCGAGGCTTGGAGATTGAGTTCAGAATACTGCCGTTGACTTCGAGTTAACATCGTCCGATAATTTTTCAATTTACCTCGGATAAACCCCCGAACGACATGAAGGGCTTGGGGTGACTCTCCCGCTGCTTTCCATTGTGCTGAACGCACAAAAATATTTTTTGTTAATTCCGGCTCAAGTTTACCTAAATACTTCCCGGTTTCCGTGAGAAATGTCAACGGAATTTTGCGTTCTAGAAGTTCTGCGATCGCAGCTGGAGAAATTGTTGCTCGTCCCAATACAACAATCCCTTCTAATTTAATCAGCGGTACATCTTGTAGCGTCTGATTTTTAACTTTTACATTCAGCCGTTCATCGATTTTACCGATAAAGGCATCGTCTTGAATAATGTACAGACTTCCCATTCTTAAACTCCAAAATTGAATTCATATCTTGTCCAATCAATGTGTAAGGGCGGGTTTTGGCAATTCAGTTATCTGTTTGTACCAACAAATTTTCCCTAAACCCGCCCCTACACAAATGATGCAAAACGTCAACATTCTTGATAGCGTCGGACTTTTTCTGCCAGTTGGGGCAAGCATTGAGAATAGAGACTGCATCCTTTGCAGCGTTTGCTATAAATAGCAGGGGGTATGATGCCTGTTTGGAAGAGAGTCGTGATAGATTGAATAGTTGCGATCGCATCCTCTCGGAGGGCGTCTGAAATCTCGACGAGTTGGCGTTGGTGAGAATGGGCGTAATAGATAAAGCCTTGAGGAATAATTTGTCCCGTCATTTCCTCCAAACACAACGCTTGAGCACAAACTTGCAACTCATCGTTATCCCACTCACCCTTGCGCCCCCGTTTGTATTCCACAGGATAGAGTTGTCCTGACTCTGATTCAATTAAGTCCGATTTCCCGATGAGTTGGTAACGTTCAGATTTCAGCCAAATCGCCCGAATTTGCCAGGTTTCCTCTCGATGTCCCTCACCTGTAGTATGGACGCGATCGTGCAAGCTGGTACCTTCAATGGTGTACTGATTATCGATAAACTCTGCGGCACAAAACATCCGCCAACAGCGATGGGGACAATAAGCATACTGATTGAGGGCGGCAATAGGAATATAGTCCGTATCATTCATAATTTTCAGGAGTAGATAGCAGGATTCGGATATGGACAATAGGGGGTGGTTAACCTCTCCGACAAAGGGAGGTTAAATAAGTTGAGATTTAAACTTCCGATAACTCCGTTTATGGGAATTAAGCACAGAGGCTTATCCTGTCAGTGTCCCAACTTCAGACAAAAGGGGAGGCTAATACAACCGCCTTACCATCCCCATCCCCATCGGCGTCTTTCTCCCAACCCCACAATAAAGCGCAAAATCCGCAAGGGTGTTGATTTGCTTAATTTGCAAGGGTTGTATATCTCCCATCAATCGATAGCTAATTTCCCCCACACATCCGATGAATTTGCTGCGGGAGTCAGTGGCTATTTCGGTACGGATGTTGAAAAAACTGGGGAAGATAGATTCGAGCGCAAAATCTGATAACTCAATACCACTATATTTATGCCACCGATTCAGGAGACTATTGAATATACAGTCTCTGGTAGGGAGGGCGGTATCGTATTGACCTTGACGAAAAGCCGTGGGTGTGGTAATGCTGAAGGTGAGAATGCGCTCAGTGTGTGACGCCTGCTCGTACAATTGGGCATAACTGTAGGCATTTGCCCAAGGTTGAGTGGATTGGGGAGTGCCGAGAATGCTGGTAATATGCAAATCAGCAGAGCCAAGATGCCAGGGTTGTTCGGGATTGAGGTTGAGCCAGAGTTGGGTTAAGGAACCAAATAGGGTGTCATCGAGTAGGGAAATGCGCCACCAACAGGGGGTACCTGCGGGGATGGGTTTGGTGTGTTCCCATTGCAGAATATTCTCCTGACGTCTGACTCCTGACGTCTGACTCCTAACTACCTGTAAAGGACTAAGGGTGAAGGCTTTTTCGGTTTTTTCATTGTGGAGGCGATTCCCTAGTTCACGATCGACGTGACTCACCAGGCTAAAAAAGAGTGCATGGAGATGGCGTCCCGTCAGGAATTGGGGATAAATCGGCGAGGTGGGAACGAGATTGAGAACTAGGCTGTGTGGCATTGCTCATGCACCCCGAAAACAATACTGCATTCGAGCTGGAATTTGAAGTTGATTAAAGCGGTAGAATTGTCCCCCCCGCAGCCTAATATTACGAATTAGGCTAACTGGCGGCATATTGATAGTGTCGTAACTGAGTACCTGATACGAGAACATGACATCTAAGGGATTGAGGGGGTGAGGGAAGATAAAGGGTGACTCAGTGGTTGATGGTGTGACTTCCTGAGTTTCTGCGATCGCTATCTCAGCCTTACTCGCCCACTTCCCCAAACGAATCCATCTTGGTAACTTCAGAGGCTTTTGGGAGATGACAAAGAACTCAAAGCAGCTTTCTGGTGCTATTTCTTTTGCTCTCCCGAAGCTGGGGATGTTCTTCTGTGTTTTTTCCAGCTCAACATGGTAGCGGTTATCTGCATACTTCCAAGTGTTGAGAATGGCGGCGTGACAGAGCGATCGTGCTGGTGTTACATAAATTCCTTGTTGATTGAGGGGTACCAGATGTTCCTCATACTTAGGAACTTGTTCTGGGCAAAAGTAGCGGTAGGAATGCTCTTCAGGAACAGTTGTGGAATAGCGATCGCTATCTACTAACCCCAGCGAGTAGCAGAGTGCGTAGTTGTGCAGTACGGGTTCAGTTTCGTAGAGTCTGCCTATCTCACGAGTAGCGAAATAGAGGCTATCGTGTAATTCCAGGTTGCAGCGGTAAATAATTGCCATTGTCGTTACGCCGCTTTCGCCGCAGCTTTCTTAGACTTTTCAATATACTTGGCAAAGTAGTTTTTTGCCTCTTGATCAGCCTGCTGCAAAATCTCTGTGATACCCGCTTCACTTCCTGTTAGTGTCTTGACTTCATTAAGCAAAGGTGTGAAGGTATCGCCAATAAAGTCCGTGTGGACAATGAATTCTTCCGACATCAACGCTTCAATTGTGCTTTTTGCTGCTTCTATCACATCATCCTCATTCAATGGGTCAGGAGATTGTAAGGTATTAGTAGCTTTCATCTGATCGTAAATTGCCTGAGTCCAGCGTAGGTTACTGGTGATTTCTCCATCCGCAAATACAACACCAATTAACTCATTACGAACTCGACCAGTACGAGTTGTTTGAGCGCCATAGTGTCGCGTTCTGATGATGTTGTTAAAAACATAAAGAAAGCTAGCCTCAGTTGGGTCTTTGAGTGTCACAATACTAGGGAAGAAAATCTGAGGTTTAATGTGGTCTTGCTGATTAATCCGGCTAGTAACTTCTCCTTTACGGCTCATCGTACCGTTTTCATAGGGTGCATTGAGAGTAAAGGTTTCGTGGGATTCATCAAAAGCACTGATAGAGAAAGCCGTGTCTACAACAACCTTTGATTTTTCAGAACCCGAATCTCCAATAGCAAATCCATAAATAATGCAGTCAGGATTATTCATGGCAAAATCGACGTTGTACTCGCACTCTTCGGCTGTCATTAATCCATAGTTGCGGAGTAGTTCTCGACCAACCAAGCGCTCTGGCGTAGACTGCTTGCGCTTGAACATAGAAAGACGGCTAATTGCGTTTTTTTCTTTAATTCCTGCTCTGACTCGTGCTTTGTTTAGTTCTCCATCTGTTTGAAACAGAGGGTAAGATTCGGTAATGCGAATAGTCAGAAAATGAGCATATTTTCCCATTGGCTTGTAGGGAATTTCAGTATGAAACAATTTTTGATTAACTGATTTGAGCAATGCCATGATTAATTCTCCTAAATATGCGTGTTTGAGCAAAAAACTATGCTACAAGAACTTGAACAAGAATTTGCATGATAGAGTCTAGATTATCAGGGACAATATAGAGATCTAACCCTTGCTCAATTTCCTTGGTTTCTCGGTGTAAACGACCGAATTGCCAAACAGTACCAGTAGTTACTGCACCGAGCAGAACTGATTGTTCAGGAGTTCTATCCCACTGATCGAGAGCGATCATTTCTGCTACAAGTTGTGTAAAACCGTAGTCTAAATCTTCGCGCTTTGCTTCAATAACTAGCAGCTCAGTTTGACTTCTCAAAAGGTAATCTAAGTAACCTTGCAAATGCTGATTGATTTTGATGGGATACTCAATCCTTAATTGAGCTTTAGTGTATTGAACTAACTGCAAAAGTACTTGTGAAATCAAAACTTCCCGTCGAGAGGTTTCGCTGGCCAAATCAACGTAAGGAAGCACTGCTTCAATGCGAGCTTTGAGGTCTTCCAAATGCTCTAATTTATGCTGATATCGAGGCAGATTTAAACGCTTACGAGTCAGGCTATATCCAAATTCATTGGCTAAATCATCGGCAAGAATCCTTAATTCAAAGATTTTACTGAATGTATAAGACTGATTCGGATCTAAAACACGCATATTGCTTACATCCCTTGCTTTCTAAGTTCTCGATTCCTTTTCATCTGCATCACTATCTTTGCCGTCTTCAATTTGTGCAGCTGTGCTTGCCCTATCGCGACTTTCTTTGTCATCTTCAAGCCGATACAAGAACTCACAAGTATCTCGAATTAGGTTTAATTGACGCCCTGCTAGACGTGCGCGATCGCCTGCAAATGATTTCTCAAATACCTCCACCACAAAATACCGAGCAAAATCTAAAACAGCTTGCCTCTCTTCCTCGCGTTTGCTCATCATCCAGCGTCCTTCAGCAGTAGAAGCATGAACCCGATCCATCAGCTTAAACACCTCAGCCGCAACAGCCGCTACCAATGTTTCACCTTGAAAAACGCTTAATTCAGCTTTGAGGATTGTATCGGCAGCAATATCGATCGGTTTCAAGACAGCATTAGATTTGGGGTTATATCGCTTATTTGCTCGGTAAAATTTGCGGTATAGCTCAGTTAATGTTTTGACATGATTTGGTTTTGTCTCTTCTCCGTACTTCGTAAACCATTGCTGTGAGTCGGTATGCAATCCAACTGAGTCACCTGTGATTTGCTCATCTTTAGCTCGATCTTCTTTTTCATCTTCTAGGCGATAAAGGAACTCACAAGTATCTCGGATTAGATTTAGTTGAACACCTGCTAAACGAGCGCGATCGCCTGCAAATGATTTCTCAAATACTTCCACCACAAAATACTGAGCAAAATCTAGAACCGCTTGCCTTTCCTCTTCTCGCTTGCTCATGATCCAGCGTCCTTCAGCAGTAGAAGCATGAACCCGATCCATCAGCTTGAAAGCTTCAGCAGCAACCACTGCCACTAACTCATTACCTTGAAGAATGCTTGATTCAGCTTTGAGAATCGTGTTTGCGGCAACATCGATTGGTTTTAGAACAGCATTGGCTTTAGGATTATAGCGCTTATTCGCTCTGTAGAATTTGCGATATAGCTTAGTTAGCTTCTGGGGATGATTCAAGCTTGATTTTTCCTCATCTTTCACAATTAATTGCTCCAAGTCAGACTCAAATTCAACATAAGGGTCAAAGCAAGGGTAAAAGTGATAGGCATAGAGCTGAATTTTCTTAATAGGGGCCGTTTCACTGCTTTGGCTACGAACCCAACGATTTAGGTAACTGAAAACATAGAGAGGACTGGTTTCAAAATCCTTTGCAAGTTCAGTAAATCTGCCCCAGCTAGCATCATAGCCAGACTTGCCTTGTCGAGCATTAACATCTAAATGAATGGCATAAGCCGCCGTTAAGACATTTAAGGGAGCAGGGTATTGAATGCCGTTCTCAGTCCAGCCTTCTAGGATATAGTCGAGACGGAAGCGATCGCGCCTTACCAACGCTCGAAACGCATGAGGCGCACTATCGAGAAAAACACTCTCCTCAAACTCAGCACCATCATTAAAGGGTGGAATTGGAGACTCTGAAACAACCGTTTTGACATCCAAAATCATCGGGAATGCAAACGCCAACCAACTCGGCATTACCCAAG